>JAGQPK010000528.1 GCA_020426755.1 Planctomycetales bacterium | reverse complement strand
GTGCCGGAACCCTCCAGCTTGCTGCTGATTGCTCTGGGAGCGCTCGGGCTGGTTCGCTCACGTCGTCGCTAGTCGACACGCGAGTTGACAGGCTCGCTCGACGACGAACGTAACGATTGAAAACTCTCAAAGAGCCGCGGTCATTCAGTTGACTGCGGCTCTTGCTTTGCGCGGGCGTAGCTTTGGAGTGCGATCGCGCAGCTATCGCTTTCCACACAACTGGGATTGGCGAAAACAATCGAAATCGGCCGCAGACGCTTGCAGGCATCGACGTTGTTGCATGTGTCAACCTCGCCGGTTCGAGTCGCTCGCGGCGGATCGATGCCGATGCTGACGCATTGCCCAGCGAAAAGCGGCAACTGCACGGCCGCACTCCGAAAGCAGGCGTACTCCAAATGTCGCACACGAAACGACTTCGCCTGCTTGACTCACCACCTGTTCACCCACCATCATGGCGGTCACATTTCTTCATTACCCAGTTTGCGAGGGACTTCGACGTGATCGCTGCCAAACGTGCAATTGTCGCCTGGATCGGATATGGGTTTTTGCTGTTGCTTGCTTCAGTCGCACACGCAGCGCCGGAAGATACCTATGTGAAAGAACTGGCTCCCGGCGTGTTCTTTCGAAAAGCGCAGACGGCACCGACGTTTACTGGTTGTAATCAAGGGTTTGTTGTCTTCAAGAACTTCGTATTGGTGATCGACGCTAACTTTCCCGGTCAGGCGGATGAAGTGATTCCACTGATTGCCAAGCACACTGACAAACCGATTCGCTACGTGTTCGACACGCATCATCACGGCGACCATGCCGACGGTAACGTCAAGTATGTCGAGATTGGAGCAGCCGCAGTTGCCTCCGAACGCAGTCGTGTGATGTTCGAGACGAAGGGCATTGAAGGTTTTGAGGGTGCCAAGAAGACCCGCTTGGATGAATACGGATCGTTGCAGTATGAGCAGCCGTCGATGTATTTCTCGAAGCGACTTGTGTTGGACGACGGCACGCAGCGTCTGGAGCTGCTTCATTTCGGGCATGCCCATACAATCGGCGACGCGGTTGCATGGTTACCACAGCACGGCATCTTGTTTACGGGCGATGCCGTTGTGAATGGCGCCTTCAACTACACCGGAGACAGCAACACGGAAAGCTGGATTACGGTAATCAATGCTTTGAAGGAACTGCCGGTCAAGACGGTCTGCCCGGGCCATGGCGAAATGGGGGGCAGCGAGGTACTTGATCATCAACAGCGGTACTTCGTCGAACTGCGCGCTCGTATTCGCGATTACATTTCGCAGGGTTGGTCACTCGATAAGATCAAGACAGACATCGAACTTCCCTTTTATCAAGAATGGACGGGTGTCGACGTCAAAACACGAGACGAAAACATCACGCATGTGTTCCAAGAGCTGACGGCCAAGAAGTAACGAACGAGTGCGGAGTGTCTGTCATGTTGCTGCGTAAGCTGCGTATCGTGTGTGTTGGGCTGCTAGTGTGCTGCGGGAGTTTTCCTGTGATGGCCGCTGACAGCGAGCGGGGCGTTGCCGACTTGGTGCTACACGGCGGGAAGATTCTGACGGTCGACCGCGGTTTCTCGATCGTCCAGGCGCTGGCAGTCCGGGACGGTCGTATCGTGGCGACCGGCAGCGATGCACAAGTACTGCAGTTGGTTGGACCGAATACGCAGCAGATTGATCTGCAGGGACAGACGGTGCTGCCTGGTTTGATCGATTCGCATGTACACGCGATCGACGCGAGTTTGCTTGAATTCGATCATCCCGTTCCGGATATCCAAACGATTGCCGATGTGCTGCAGCATGTTCGTGAGCGTGCTGCTGTTGTGCCGGCCGGCGACTGGATTGTGCTGGAGCAAATCTTCATCACACGCTTGCGTGAGCAGCGATATCCGACGCGCGCGGAACTTGATGCCGCCGCGCCACACCATCCGGTTGCCTTTCGAACTGGGCCCGATGCATCTGTCAATTCGTTGGCACTTGCACGAAGTGGTATCCCGGATCAACTCGAGCCCGGTACTAGCGAGCCTGGGACAGGACGCGTTGAACGCGATGCTGCGGGGCGGGCCACCGGCATTTTGCGTACGGCTCGGCACCTGCTGAAGATAGAACAGCAGACCGTGAAGCCTACGACTGTCGAGCGCGATACACGGTTGCTTCAGCTTTTGCAGGATTACAATCGCGTTGGCATTACGTCGGCAATTGACAGAGCGGTTAGCGACGAAGAGATCGAACAGTATCGCCGCGTGCGTGATGCAGGTGATTTGACTGTACGCATGCGGTTGTCCTATCACCTCGATACCGATCGCAAGCTCGATGCGGTGAAGGACGATATTCGTCGCGTGGCCCGCCATCCGCTCAGTCAGGGCGACGATCGCTTGAAGATCCTGGGGATCAAAACCTTTTTAGACGGTGGTATGCTCACCGGCAGCGCCTACATGCGAGCTCCCTGGGGCGTCAGTCAGATCTATGGTATCGACGATCCCGAGTATCGCGGTCTGCGTTACATCGAACCCGATACGCTGCGCGAGATTGTTCGCACAACGGTCGAGAACGATTTTCAATTTACGGCACACAGCGTTGGTGACGGGGCTGTCCACGCACTCCTTGATGCCTATGAGCAAGTAAGTCGTGAGACGTCGAAGGTGGCTGAGACGCATTGCTGCCTGACGCACTCCAACTTCATGAGTCGCCAAGCCATTGAGCGGGCCGCGCAACTGGGAATCTGCGTCGATATTCAACCTGCCTGGTTGTATCTGGATACACGTACGCTGTACGCTCAGTTCGGTAATGAACGGCTTAGATACTTCCAGCCGCTCAAGTCATTGTTTGCTGCCAACGTCATCGTCGGTGGCGGCAGCGATCACATGCAGAAAATTGGTGCGATGCGTGCGATCAATCCCTATCATCCCTTTTGGGGAATGTGGGTCGCATGCCGGCGATTGCCGCGCTGGTTTGAGCAGGGTGCCTTGCACGAAGAGGAGGCACTCGACCGCCAGCAGGCGATTGCGATGTACACACGCAATAACGCCTATCTGATGCGGATGGAAAATCAAATCGGTTCGTTAGAAGTCGGCAAGCTGGCCGACTTCATCGTGCTGGATCGGGATATCCTGAGCTGCCCGATCGATCAATTGCCGGAGATTCAGGTCGTCGCAACCTATTTGAGCGGCGTCAACGTGATCTTGCGGAACTCCACGGGGCCGTGATCACCTTGGATGTACAAAGGGCCTGCCGAACCTTCGTCGCTGTTGATCGCACCGCCGGTAATGCCGGGAATTATCTGGCGGTCGATGACGCGTTCGCCATTCAAAACGACGGTAATGACGCGACCACGCAATGTGATGTCATAGGTCTGCCATTCGCCAGCCGATTTGCCGGCATTGATCGATGGCGTTAAGAATCCATAGACGCCGCCGATTTTATGGCTTTCTGGATCATCACCATAATTGTCTTCAATTTGCACTTCGTAGCGACCGCGCAAGTAAATTCCGCTGTTGCTGTGTTCAGGGTAGCGAAATTCGACGTGCAACTGGAAGTCTTCAAACGTCGCGTCCGTCATCAGATTATTGCCCGGCTTGTCGTTACGTAGAGCACCATTGCGCACAATCCAACCGTTCGGAACATTGTCAAACATGGGCTTCCAGCCGCTCAAATCGGTGCCGTTGAACAGCTCAATCGATTGTTGCGGCACGCCCGGTCCCTCGCGATCCAAGCGTGGTGCACGCACGCCGTGCCACGAAATCTTACGGCCTTGCTCGTCCGTAGTATGTCCGTGCATCTTGTCCCCGTCGACGCTTCCCTCGAAGACAAAGTCATGATCTGACTTCTCCCACTGAGGTGGCACGACAAAGCGGAAGTCGTTCAACGTTCGTTCGACCTTGCTAATCGGACGAGCGCTGCCGAACTGACCGACATATGAACCGACAAGCGTCGAATTGCCGGATAGACGAATTTCCAACCACGACGGATACGTTGAGCCGT
This sequence comes from Planctomycetales bacterium, assembly GCA_020426755.1. Classification (GTDB taxonomy): domain Bacteria; phylum Planctomycetota; class Planctomycetia; order Pirellulales; family Pirellulaceae; genus JAGQPK01. The sequence goes on along the minus strand of JAGQPK010000528.1, from coordinate 430 downwards.
CGGCGCCGGTGACCGTCAAGTCCCAGCGATCGACCAAATTCTGGGGAGCGAAGGGATCGTTTGCATGACCGATGTGCGTCAGGGTGAGGCTGAGTAAGATCGCCAGGAATGAACCGCAGAGGCGCAGTCGGAAGAACGTGTTCATCAAAGGGTCCTTATCGGGGGCCGGAAGTAAAGCTCGTCATTATAGCAATGCTCGGTTTGCGCGGTTCGCCGAATGGCGTTCGCCCAATGGCACTCAGTTTAGATTTCAGGAGAGAAAAATCGGGTAGTTCACCCTCCCGTCGATGGGCTCCACTTCACGCGGTTTGACACCAGTAGAGGGCAGGGGGACGAAACCTCAACGGAAGCTGAGTAACGCCATTTAGATGCTGGAAGTCCAAGAAACTCATCGTGAGCGGAGCAGAAGTTTCGTGCAACTACCCGCTCT
>JAGQPK010000527.1 GCA_020426755.1 Planctomycetales bacterium | reverse complement strand
CGCCGATTCCCTGTTATCTCAACTGAGTGCCATTGGGCGTTAGCCGTGGTTATTTGTGATGGCTAAGTCGTCACCAGGGGCGGAACCGACGCTAACGCGTTGCGGCGAACGACAGCCGAACGCCGCGACTTCGATTCGTACGCGTACTCAGCGAAGCGGTACTCGTACTCGAATCCAATGCCTTGCTCCCGGTGTCAATCGAGCACGAGTACGAGTAGGAGTAGGAGTACGAGTGAATTAGTCGGTTCTCGTCCCAGCAGACTAGTCAGCCGAAAGGCCCCAGCCGCGGTTCTCGTCGCAGCAACTAGTTCGCCGAAAGGCGTACTGTCGAACTCAGCGGCGGGACGAACCGACGCTAACGCGTTGCGGCGAACGAGATTCGCGAACCATCCTTAGTTCACTCCGTTCTCTAGCACGGCCGAGTATTCCAGACCTTCGACGAAGCCAACCAGTCCGCGGCAGCGATAGGGTTGCTGCAGCTTGCGAACGGCCTTCGACTCGATCTGACGAACTCGTTCGCGAGTGACGGAGAAAATCTGGCCCACTTCTTCCAGCGTGTACGAGTAGCCGTCGGTGAGGCCATATCGCAATCGCAGGATTTCGCGTTCGCGGTGATTGAGTACTTGTAGGGCGTTGTCGATCTGCTGTTTGAGAGCCTGTTGATTGGTCTCGTAGAGCGGATCGTCGTCGCGGTAGTCTTCCAGGAATTCGCCAAAGTAGCTGTCGTCATGATCGCCGACGGGTTGATCCAGCGACAGCGGCTGACGAGCCATCTTCATGATGCAGCGAGCATCATCTAGCGACAGCTTAGCCCGCAGGGCAATTTCCTCCGCCGTAGGTTCGCGGCCCAGTTCCTGTACCAAGTCCCGCGTTACCTGACGCACGCGGCTCATGGTCTCGATCATGTGCACGGGCACGCGAATGGTGCGAGACTGATCGGCAATCGCTCGCGTGATCGCCTGTCGAATCCACCAAGTCGCATAGGTTGAAAACTTGTAGCCGCGAGCATGCTCGAATTTGTCGACGGCTCGCATCAGGCCCGTGTTACCTTCTTGAATCAGATCCAGAAAGGTCAGACCGCGATTGCGATACTTTTTGGCGATCGAGACGACGAGACGCAGGTTGCCGGCGGACAGTTCTCGCTTGGCGGCATCGTAGGCACGCTTATGATGCTGAGTGTTGTCGACGCGACGACGCAGCGTCGCCGGACTCTCCAAGGTGATTCGCATCAAGTGGTGCAGTTCAGCACGAGCAGCTTCCAGCGACATGCCGCCGTAAGCTTCGCAACCGCCACTACGGACGATGCCTTGCAGGGTTTCCATGCGTCGCAGGATTTCCTTCAGCTTGTGCCACAGCGGCATCAGTCGTTGGATCCGCAGATTCAGTTCTTCGACCAGACGAACGGCACGATTGCGGCGGCAAACCAGACGTCGCCAGGCGTCGCGACGAACTTCTGACGAATTCTGCTTGTTGACCGCCACCGTAAAGTCACGGTAGTTCTCGACCAGCATCAAGCGGAGCGTTTCCACGTTTGGTGGAATTCGCTTCATGATCTTTTTCTTTTCGACCGTGTTCGTCACAGATACTTCGATTGTGCGATCCAAACGCAGTTGACCGTCGCGGACTTTTTCCAGAGCAGCAACTGCGGCGTGTAACAGGTAGTCGGTGGCCAGCATGTTGTTACGAAAGCGGGTGCGAGTGCCTTCGATCTTGCGGGCGGCGTTGATTTCTTCTTGGCGGCTGAGCAACGGAATTTCGCCCATCTGCATCAAGTACATGCGGACCGGATCGTCGATCGCAATCGGAGCATCACCGATTTCGACGACTTCATCTTCGTCCGTATCGTCGTCGGCAGCGTTGTTGCTGTCATTGTCGAAGTCATCGGCGATCGCAACATCGCTCATCGAATCGCCATCCATCAACATATCATCACCGCGTGAACGCGATCCGAACGAATCTCGAGAGTTATTCTTGCGACGAGTCGTTTTGCGGGGGGTCTTAGGCACGGGCGATTTCCTCGATAGGCAAGCGACTGAAGGCTGACTTGACACGTGCTGGGAGGAAAAAGCACGGATGATGCCAATTCGTTAGAACGCGGCAATTTCTGCAGATGAACTCGGCAAAATAGGGACTTGACAGCGATCAGGCTCCACGCCTACCGTCAACGGATGTGTCGTTGCGACAACAGCACGTCCGTCTTTTTCTACTCGCGCTGTCGAAACGCGACACATCCACGCGACGGTCTCGCGGATTCAATGAACCTCACACGAAAGCAATGCCATGTCGACCGATTCTTCGCTGACTTCAGTCAAGGTTCGAGCGGACGGCGCATGCGGGACGATCCTGCTGTCCGGCAAAGCCCGTCGCAATGCCCTGTCGGCATCGACGTTGGAAGACCTGCGGCAGGCCTTCGCCGATCTGCATCAGCAAAAGAGTGTGCGCGCCGTCATGTTGACCGGTGACGGGGATTGCTTTTGTGCGGGAACCGATTTGCTGGAAATCGAATCGGCGCAGCAGGAGGAATCGCCACACTTGGCGTGGTTCGCGGATGTCGCGAGCTTGCGCGAGCTGCTGGTCACGATGATGCAATTCCCGAAGCCCATTCTGGCAGCCGTCAACGGTCCGGCCTTAGGGAGCGGCCTGGGCTTGGTCGCAGCCTGTGACTTGGTGTTGGCAGCTCCCGAGGCACGGTTTGCGATGCCGGAAGCGCAGCACGGACTGACTGCCGGTCCGTCGATCCCATTGCTGGCATTTCGTTTGGGAGCCTCACGGGCGGCGCAGTTGGTGTTGGGCGCTCAGACGTGGACGGCAGAACAAGCGGCTCAAGCCGGCTTGGTCCACGAGATCTCCTCGTTCGAGTTTCTCTGGGCCCGTGGCCGTCAGTGGGCCGACCAGATCGCTCAAGGCAGCGCATCCGCGTTGGCGATGAACAAACGCTTGCTCAACGAAACGGTGGGCGAACAACTGTCCACGCAGATTTCCGCCACCGTGGCGTCCTTGGCTGCTACGCGCACGACGGACGACGCGCGGATTGGCGTCAGGGCGTTTCTGGCCAAGACGCCCCCAGCGTGGGAGGCGTAACCGCTGTCGCGGCCGCTTTCAAGTTGGCCAGTTCGCTGACCCCGATCCGACCGTCATGCAGCGTGGAAGCCAGGAGCACGGCGTCGACGCCATCAGCGGCCAAGTCCAGCAAATCCTCGTAAGTCGCCACGCCGCCCCCGGTCGTCAGTTGCCAATCGGGATGTGCGGCACGCAGCGTACGAGTCAACTGACGCGTGCCCGTCCCCTGGCCTGTTCCGACTTGGCCGATGTCGAGCAAAATCGAACGCCGCACCCCTAGCGCGGCCAAGTCGGCGGCAATCCTCGTCGGCGACTGCCGTTGCCATTCTGCGACCTGGGTACGAGGCTGGCCCGCCATCAGATCCAAACTGACCACAATTCGCGTTGGGCCAACCGCCGCAAGTAATGCTGACAGTTGGTCACGTGACTGCAGCGTCTCCAGGCCAACGACGATGTCGATCGCCGCTCCGTAGCGTTCAATCAGCGTTTCTGCGCGACCTAATTGGCAGATCCCCGCGTCCAACCACAACCGAGTGCATTCCGCCAAGATGGTGTCATAGTCAGCCCAGGCCGGTTCGCCGTGTTGGATCGCGTCCAAGTCGGCAACGTAGAGCTCGGTCAGTCCCAACTGATCGCGGAAAGCGCGGGCGACATCGACGGGTCGGGCCGAACGAGTCAGGCTGCTTTGCACCGGCTGATACAGATGACGCTGACCGGCCTTGCCGTGAACAACTTGGCCGCGCAGCAGATCAATAACGGGAAGAACTTGGACCACCATGTCGACAACCGGTTACAGCTCGAAATCGTCCTCGGTGGCCTGCTTGCGATAGAGCGGCATGTGACGGTAATAAACTTCCAGCACCATCGTCGCCAAGGCCGTGTTATAGAGCCGCCCACCAGTATCCGCGGCGTGGCCGCTGCCCATATGCCAACTGCCTGATTCGTGGCCTTTCGTCTCTTGACTCTGCACCAAGAAATCACGCATCTCCTTGTTCCACTTATCCCAAGCAGGGCCTTCGTAATGCCGCATTACCTGGGTTGCGTAGTAGTTGTAGTACATGTCGACCTTGGAGGGCCCTGACTTGGAAACCCGTTCGACGCCACGTCGCAGGGCGGGTTCTTCGCGGGACCAGCCCAGATACATGCGGCACAACAGACCGATCGCGGTGGTGCTGAGTCGGTCGCCCGGATCCTTGTAGCCGTAGGCAGCGCCGGAATCGGTTTGCACGGAATCCAGGAAACGCGTGGCACCGACAAACACTCCCGGGTCGACCTGCAAGTAGGCCATGCGACCGCTCTTGAGCGCCATGATTTGCCAGCCGACGGCCGAGGTATCGCCGGGTTCGCGCGGAACGTAGCGCCA
>JAGQPK010000526.1 GCA_020426755.1 Planctomycetales bacterium | reverse complement strand
CAGATGTCTTCGGCATATTCGCGAATCGTACGATCACTGGTGAACTTCGAGCTGGTCGCAGTATTGCGAATACTCATTGCATTCCAGTGCTCATGATCTTGATACGCGGCAGCGGCCAAGGCTTGGGTATCTATGTAGCTACGCAAGTCCGCGAGTGTTAGCCACGGATCGTGGGAGCTCTTCAAACCGTTGATTAGATCGTTAAAGATACCTGGCTCGTTCCGACTGAATTGTCCTTCCTCCAACATCTTAATAACGCGCTGAATGTCCGCGTCGCCCTGAATAATGGCGTGTGGTTGATAATTCTTGCGCGTCTCTTGAACTTGGGCGGCATCTAATCCGAACAAGAAGAAGTTCTCCTCGCCCGCCATCTCGCGAATTTCGATGTTGGCACCATCCAGTGTTCCGATGGTGATCGCACCGTTCATCATGAATTTCATGTTACCGGTGCCGGATGCTTCTTTGCCGGCCGTCGAGATCTGTTCGGACAGCTCAGCCGCCGGACAAATCAACTCCATAACGGACACTCGGTAATTCGGCACAAAGACCAGTTGCAACAAACCGTCCGTGTCCGGATCACGATTGACGATTGAAGCCACGTTATTGATCAACTTGATGATGGACTTGGCTGCCACATACCCCGGAGCCGCCTTGCCACCGATCATCACGCAACGTGGAACGACGCTTGCCGCCTCGCCACGCTTGATACGATCGTAAAGATGAATCACGTGGAGCACGTTCAGCAATTGTCGCTTGTACTCGTGAATACGTTTCACTTGTACATCGAACAATGCGGCTTCATTCAGAGCGATCCCCGTGACACGCTCGACGTAGTTTGCCAGTCGACGTTTGTTTGCTGCCTTTACTTGTCGCCATCGCTCGCGGAAGCTCGCGTCTTCAGCGAAAGGCATCAGATCTGCGATGCCAGCGAAATCGTCATGCCACGACGAGCCGATCACGTCGTCAATCAGCTCACGTTGCTTCGGATTACACATCACAAGCCAACGTCGGTGCGTCACACCATTTGTCTTGTTGTTGAACTTGTCCGGCCACAATTCATTGAAGTCAGAGAATAGGCCTTCTCGCAACAGCTTGGTATGCAGTTCCGCGACACCGTTAACCGAGTAGCTGCCGACAATCGACAAATAGGCCATTCGCAGACGTGCATCGCCAGATGAATCAATCAGCGACATACGGCGAATTCGATCAAGATCGCCCGGCCACTGGGCCTCCACCTCTTGCAAGAAGTGATGATTGATCTCAAAGACGATTTCCAACAACCGCGGCAGGAGTCGTCCGAACATGGCTACGGACCATTGCTCCAACGCTTCCGGCAACAAGGTGTGGTTGGTGTAGGCAACGCAGCGACGAGTAATTGCCCAAGCGTCATCCCACGACACGTTGTACTCGTCAATGAGGATCCGCATCAACTCGGGAACCGCACAGGCCGGATGCGTATCGTTGAGTTGGAAAACGTTCTGATCGGCGAAGTCAGTGAAGTCCGGTCCGTGCTTGGCCACCCAGTTGCTCACGATATCCTGCAAGCTGGCCGACACGAGGAAATACTGCTGCTTGAGTCGCAGGAGCTTGCCATTCTCACTGGCGTCGTTCGGATACAACACCATCGTGATTTTTTCGGCGTGCGTCTTGGCTGCAACCGCTTCGGTGTAACCACCCGCATTGAATTCAGCAAGATTGAACGCGTCGGTGGCCGTCGCCTTCCACAGTCGCAAAGTGTTGACGGTTTTTCCATCAGCACCAGGAATCGGCATATCGTACGGAACCGCGCTCACATCCATCGTATCGACAACGCGACGTTTGCGGTTGCCTTGTTCGTCGGTGTACTCTTCGAACCGACCGTAGAACCGGACTTTCTGTGCAGATTCAGGCCGTTCAAACTCCCAAGGGTTGCCGTTACGCAACCATTGATCAGGAGCTTCGACTTGGCGTCCGTCCTCGATCTGCTGATGGAACATGCCGTACTCGTAACGAATACCGTACCCGGTTACCGGGTACTGTAAGTTCGCACAGCTATCCAAGAAGCAAGCCGCCAGCCGTCCTAAGCCACCATTGCCCAAACCAGCGTCCAGCTCTTTCTCGGCCAACTCCTCCATGGAAATGCCCAAGTTGTGCACGCAGTCGCGTACAACTTCATCAAGCTGTAAACACGCCACCGCGTTCGTCAGCGAGCGACCGATGAGGAACTCCAGCGAGAAATACGAGACTTTGCGGCAATCACTCGCCTCCACGCGTTCACGCGTGCGACGCCATTCAGGAACCAATCGATCGCGTAATGCGAGCGCAACGGCTCGATAGGCGTAGCCCGGATCGAGGTCTTCACCGATGTAGCCGAGGGTTACGTCGTGATGGCGACGTATGGCACGCCCAAGCTTTTCAGTTTCCGAAATCAAATCAGCTTCAATGCTTTGCTCTTCGAACGTGGACACGCTTACCTCGTCGGGGTGATCGTCTAGCATGAATTAGGGGTAAACTCGGGATGCTTCGCGTTGACGGACCAGGGGGTATGTGTCCCATCATTGGTCATCTGAGCCGCTCAGGCAAATCGACACGCTTGCAAATCCCACCGTCGCCCGCCCTTGGGTAAGGCAGGCGTAAACTCGCAGATGCGGAGGTCCTCGTAAAGATGGAAATATCGGCAGCCATGCCAGCGCCACCCGGCGCGCGACAGCAATTGAGAGCATGCACCCTCCTGCCTTCGAAGTGAAGTCTGCCCAGTTAATTGCCAATCGTCGCGCAGTATTCAGGCGACAGAGTAGCAGAAACGAATCAAATCGGCGACGACTGGCCTCTTCAGTCGCGGCTTGGCCACTGCCCGCAACTCGCGGACCAATATTTAGGCAATTTTTGAGATAGTGGCATCTGTTGGACAGTACAATCGCAATCCCCGCACCCTTGCGGCAGCCTGAGGTCAGCGCAACAATGGACCCTCATCCTGAAATATGGCCGGCAACAGCTGAGGACGTGTTGTGCGAAAACTACAGATTGAGTCCTTGGAGCAACGCACCACGCTAACTGCGGTCGGCGCGGAACCGGCGGTCGCGCACGACCTGATCCTGATCACGCACGGCTGGAACAGTGACGTCGACACCTGGCCGACGGAAATGCAGAATCGAATCGTGGAGCGCCTCAACACGGATGCCCCGCCTGGTCGTGAAGCTGCCGCCGTGAGTTGGTCGGAGACGAGTTCCACCCTGGTGCACGCCACCCCGGGTCCCCAGACCACAACGTTGTGGGAGGTTGCTACGTTCGATTGGCGCGCCAGCGCAGGCACGTTTCTACCGGGATCCGCTGCGACCAACGCCGCCAATTTGGCAACCCAATATGTCAGCCAAATTGTGGCGGCCAACTACGACGCAGTTCACCTGATTGCACACAGCGCCGGTTCTTGGTTCATCGATTCGCTCGTCACCGGCATCGAAAACGTCGCGCCCACGATCGTGACTCAAGCAACGTTCCTGGATGCCTATACCCCCAGCGACAAAGCAAATGTGTTTGGCACGGACGCCGACTACGCGGAGCATTACGTCGATAAGGGCTTCTTGCCCAGCACCAACAGCGATCTCACCCACGCAGTCAATCTCGACTTGTCACTATGGGGCCCGGACTCGTCCGAAGATACATTAAGCCTCGGCGTCGCTGGACACTCGTGGCCATGGCAATGGTATCTGGCGACAACCAGTGCTCCTGAAACGAGCCGCTGGGGCTTTGCGGTTTCTCTGAGTTACTCGACGGACGGTTTGCCCGACGAGGCAGACGGGACCGTCATCGTGTTAGGACAAACCGGTGACTCCAACGATGACGGCCAATTTGACACCAGCGATCTCATCGCGGCCTTTGCCGGAGGCAAATTCGAATCGGACGAAGCGGCCCAATGGTTCGAGGGAGATTGGAACGGCGATGGTCGCTTCGACACCGGCGATCTCGTGCTCGCATTTCAAGCCGGAACATATCTAGGCTAGAAAGACATCAAGCGGCCACAACATTCGGCGGGTGCAACAGTTGCTGGCGTAAGGCGGCATCGACCTGCACCAACAACGTCATGCCTCCGACCGTTTTATCTTCGTCGTCGACCGCTCTGATGACGAGTGTGACGCGGTCGTCAAAGAACTTGCTTTCGCGCGCAGCGACGCGTTCCCACGGGATTAGCTCAACACCAGCCCGGACAATGCCCGCCTGAAACACCTCGAGCGTGCCTGGGTAGATGCGCCACATGAAGCGGCAGATCGTCAAACCAACCGCGATACAGATTTGCAACTCGAAGATAAAAAAGCCGATAGGTGGGTAGTTTACGCGCTGCGTTTGCTCAGTGACCAAGATGGCCATGCCGATCTGCGTCACCGCCACTCCGACCATCATCGCCATTGACTTGAACACGGGCCAATGCCGCCAAGGAACGTTGCCGGTGAA
>JAGQPK010000525.1 GCA_020426755.1 Planctomycetales bacterium | reverse complement strand
CTTTCCACTTAACTAACTTCATGCTTTAGTTCTGTGTCCGGTTTCGCGAGCTGCGTAATCGAATCTAAACAATGCGACGGCGGAGAATCATGATGCAACTGTCAGCTTTCCCTCTGCGTACCTTGGGAGCGATCGTGTTGGTGTGCCAACTTGTTGTCTCCGCACCTGGCCAAGATGTTGCAGCAGGTCGGCCTGACGGTCTGCCTTGTATTGTTATCGAGATGACGGAGATCACGACGGACGCTGCATCTCTGGGGAAACTCACCACGGTCGACGGTAGCGAGTTTGATGCGACGCTCAAAACACTGGTTGATGCGGGCGTAGTCGAAATCAATCGCACGTATCGTTTGACGGCCACCAACGGTCAAACGGCCACGATGATGTTTGGACAACGCGTACCGGTGGTGACGGGCGTAGTCCGTGCTGGGCCGGCCAATTTGACGCGTGAGAACGTGTCGTTGGAAAACTATGGTACGACCGTCGAAGCTGTCGCATTTGTGCAAGGAGAAACGGTTGCCTTGAATCTCAAGTATGAATCTTCGCGACAGATACCTGCTGCGGAAGGCGATGGCGATTCATCGACGCGTCCGACGACGGGGACGCAGTCATTGAACACGGTCGTGCCGTTGAAATTGAACCAATCAACTTTGGTCGTTGCCACTTCACAGCCGAATGAACGGTCGTTACTCGTAAAGGTTTCGACGCTGCCCATCTTCGTTCGAGAGATTGCCGAGGTGCCTCGACCGTCCGCGAATCGGGTCGGCGCTGCAGCAACTGAAGATAGCAACGTCGCAGCACGCAACGAACAGGTGATCCGCCGCGCTGAAAGTGAGGTGGGGGCGGGCGAACCGACGACTCGCGTACGCGACATGCGAGATATCCCGGATGCCCAACGGCGACAGCGGATTGCTCGACAAGTGTTGGAAAGACTGGATCGCGACGGCAATGGTGTCGTCAGTCCGGACGAACTTCCTCAGATGTCGGCAGATCGTTTCAATGAGTTGGATCGCGATCGCAACGGTTCCATCGACGCGGATGAATTGCGACCGCAATAATCGCGGGGGCTCAGCGAACCTAGATTAAACTTGGTTTTACTCGCGACCGCAGCCGATTCATCGTGCGTTGCGTTGCCAGTAGAATTGCCCTAAAGTGGTTCGTGCCCGCTCATCAAAACAACGCAGTCGCTGCCCATGTCAACCGATTCCCCTTCTACCAAGAGTCCGTTGGAAAAACTGCGTATCCAGCGACCCGCAGAAACGCCACGCCGATCTGGCGTTTGGCGCTGGCTGGTGGGCTTCTTGCTGTTGCTCGGTGTGGTCGTCGGTGGCCTCTACTTGTCTCAGTTGGGCGCGCAAGATTCGTCGAGCCGCTGGGCAATGATTGCCGAGGCGATGGAGTCGAAGGTTGAGGTGCGTTTGGCAACGCTGACTGTCGAGCGTGGGCAAGCAGCCGACGCGACCGTCGTGGCAACGGGGTACTTGGAATCACGACGACAGGCAAAGATTGGCGCGCGGGCGCCTGGACGAATTGAGACGGTCAAAGTCGAGGAGGGCAGTCGCGTCACCGCAAACGAGATTTTGGCGGTGTTGGAACACGCTGACTTAGATGCGTCACTTGCTGCGGCCGAAGCGAATGCGGCCGGCGCTCGTGCTCAACTGGCTGAGCACTTAATTGAGATTGAACGTAAGCGGATGGATCGAGACCGTGCGGAGAATCTGCATTTATCAAACAGCGTCTCCGCCGCGGCGCTGGATACAGCGAGGTTCGATTTCCAATCAGCGATCGCTCGCAAAGATTCACTAGAATCCAATATCAAACTGGCGGAAGCGCGCGTGCGCGAAGCGGAACAGATGAAGGAAAATATGTTCATCCGCGCTCCGTTCGACGGCACCGTCATCTCGAAAGATGCCGAAGTCGGCGAGTCAATCCTGCCGGGTGGAATGGGCGAGGCGTCTGGTCGCGGTTCGGTTGTCACTATCGCCGATCTCGAACATTTGGAAGTTGACTGCGATGTGAAGGAAGATTTTATCAGTCGCGTCGTGGTTGATCATCCGTGCGAAGTGGCCGTCGACGCTGTGCCTGATCGAAGATACCAAGGGCAAGTGCGGAAGGTCATTCCCATGGGAGATCGGGCTCGCGCCACAATTAAAGTGAAGGTGTCGATTCTCGATGCGGACGATCGACTATTTCCTGATATGAGCGCCACCGTTTACTTTTTGCCAGCTGTGGTGGCGGATGCTGTCGAGCCAGATCGTGATCTGCCGCGACTTTTTTGTGATGCAAACGCGATTCGTCACGATGGCGATCAAGCATATGTCTGGGTCGTGGATGAGCAATCGCGTTTGAGCAGGGCAGACATCACGACGGGTGCGACGCGTGATCGACGCACGGAGATTACCGGGGGGCTCACGCCCGACTCGCGCGTGGTGATTGCGCCCGATAGTGCACAGATCGGACAGATGGTGAAAATGTCGTCCGCGGGGTAATGATCCGTACGTAGTCCGATGGGTCTCAAGGAGTCTTCTCCTGACGTACATCTCGAGTACAATCGCGACGTAGGGGGGGAGTTTTGTATGAACATTGAACAAGCCATCGCCGACTTATCCGCCGTACCCATCTCGGACCGTCTGCGTATCGTTGCGGCAATCTGGGATTCGCTGTCAGATGATGAATTGCCCGATCCACCGGCAGCACAAGTCGCCGAGCTAAATCGCCGTATGGCCGCTCATCGAAGTGACCCGAGTTCCGCGATTTCCGCCGACGAGCTCGAACACCGACTGGCGAATCACTTTCAAAAATGAAATCGGAAGTATTTTTTCGCCCCGAGGTTGAGAATGACATCGCTGACGCGTTCAGTTGGTACGAACACTGTCGCGAAGGACTTGGTGCTGAATTCCTGATGGAGTATCGCCGCGCGTTGGCGATTGTCCAGGAGCGGCCTTTATCGATCGCACGCGAACGACATGGTTTGCGCGTGCGTCGGCTGTTGCGATTTCCGTATCTGATTCATTTTGATGTTGTGGACGACACGGTTCTAATTGTTGCAGTACTGTCTGCCTGCAGGGCCGACACGTGGTCCGGTGAGCGCAGTAGAAATGAATGCGGCGACCAATTGATTTGTCGTTCGTGGCGAAACGTTGTGAGGAGAGCATCGTAGTGAGCGGGGAGCAGCAGAGTAATCGGATCGTCGTTGTATCCGATCTCTATAAAGAATTTCAACGCGATCAGATTTCGATTCCTGTACTTGTCGGCATCAATCTCGAGATGCAGCGCGGCGATTATCTCGCGCTGATGGGGCCGTCTGGCTCTGGCAAATCGACGCTGCTCAATATGATCGCGGGCCTTGATCGACCCACGTCGGGTCGTGTCGAAGTATGTGGACAAGACTTGGGACGTACATCGGAGACAGAATTGGCCAAGTGGCGATCGCGTCACGTTGGCTTCATCTTTCAGATGTATAATTTGATTCCTGTGTTGACTGCCTACGAGAACGTTGAGTTGCCGCTCACGTTGACTCACCTTTCCCGTCGTGAGCGTGATGAACATGTGAAGATTGCCTTGGAGGTGGTTGGTCTGACGGATCGTATGCACCACTATCCTCGTCAGTTGTCGGGCGGACAGGAGCAGCGAGTGTCGATAGCGCGGGCGATCGCGACGGATCCTAGTCTGCTGGTTGCTGACGAACCGACAGGCGATTTGGATGCAACTTCGGCAGGCGAGATTCTCGAATTGATGCAGCGGTTGAATTCAGAGTTCGAGAAGACCATCGTGATGGTCACGCACGATCCTCACGCCGCGGCACAAGCGAAGCGGACTCTTCATCTCGAAAAAGGTTTGCTTGTCACGGAAGCGCCCCAGCCAGCGCGCGCTGCGACTAGTGAGGCGAAATCATGAAGTCGCTCAAGTATGTTTGGCGCAATGTTACTCGCAATAAACTGCGTTCGTTGCTGACGATTCTGTCTGTCGGTTTTAGCTTGGCCTTGATGACCGTACTCAACGGCTACATGGCGATGCAATCCGCCTGGGGCAAGGGAGCTCTGGAGCATCATCGCATTGTGGTGATGAACATTCAGGGGTTTTCAGGGCTGTTGCCCATTGCTTATGTCGAACGTGTACGCGCGACTGAGGGGATCGTCGATGCGGTGCCTTATGCGTGGTTCGGAGGCAATTACAAAGAAGAGCAAATGCCGTTCGCGCAGTTCGGCACGGATGCCAAGCACTTGCTGCAGGTGTTTGACGAATACTCGATCGCGCCCGACGAACTGGCCGCCTGGCAAGCGAACCGGCAAGGATGCGTCGTGGACCGTCGCCTGGCCGAGAAGCGAAATTGGCAGCTTGGTGAGAAGATTCCGCTGCAAGGTACCTACTATCCAATCAATCTGGAACTTGTTGTTTGTGGCTTTGTCGACACGCCGCAGTACACAGATTC
>JAGQPK010000524.1 GCA_020426755.1 Planctomycetales bacterium | reverse complement strand
TTTCGGCGAACCAATCTGCACGCCTCCCAGCGAACTTCTCTTAGCGAACTCAAAAACTCGTGTCACACTCCTGCGTGTTTACTATTAGACGACGTGTCCTACGCTTCGCTCGCTAGATCTCGTCGCACGAATTATCACTGTCGATCGCTGGGCTGGTAAAATGGCGTCTCTAGGTATCCACTGCCGCCCAGTGCATGCCCTGCACAAGGAATTGAACATGAACTGCTATTCGCCGGATGAGCTGCGCGATTTCGCACTGGGCAAGTTGACGGAACGTAACGCTGCCGAAGTCGAACAGCATCTGCAGAGTTGCTCGTCGTGCGAAGAGACGATCGCATCGCTGGACGAAGCAACCGACTCCCTGATCCGCGATTTGAAGCAACCGGTCGTCGTCGCAAGTTCCTACGCGGCCGATTCCGTCTTTCAGCGTGCACTGCAACAAGTGCAAAGCGATCCGTTTCAGCCGAATGTGAACCATCCCGCACCGTCTTCACCGGAGAGCAGTTCTCCCGGACCTAGTCACGCCGCTCCGGATACGCTGCGCGATTACCAGATCGTAGAGCCGCTAGGGCAGGGCGGGATGGGGACCGTTTACCGAGCGATGCACTTGCGGTTGCATCGTCAAGTCGCGTTCAAGCTGCTGCCCGAACGGCGGTTGCGCGATACGTTGGCGGTCGCTCGTTTTCAGCGCGAGATGCAGACGATCGGGCAGATGGATCATCCGGCGATTGTGCGTGCAATGGATGCTGGCGAGGTGAACGGTCATCACTACTTGGCGATGGAACTGATCGACGGCGTCGACCTGGGACGCCTTTGCCGTCACCTCGGAAGATTGGACATCGGGACCGCTTGCGAACTCATTCGTCAGGCCGCGATCGGTCTGGCGTATGTCCATGAGCGAGGCATCGTGCACCGTGACATCAAGCCGTCCAACCTGATGCTCGATCGGCACGGCGCCGTCAAAGTGTTGGATCTGGGCCTGGCCCTCTTGGATGGCGTGCACGGTGCGGGCGACGAACTAACAACGGTTGGTCAGCTCATGGGAACGCTGGACTACATGGCTCCCGAGCAATTCCAGGATAGTCGAAGTCGACCGCCGCGCCGACATCTACGGCTTGGCCGCAACGCTCTACAAGCTACAAACCGGCCATGCACCTTACGCAGGCCCCCAGACACGAACCACTCTACAAAAACTCAAGGCGTTAGCGACAGAACCCGTCCCGCCGATCCAAGCACGCTGTGAAGAGATCCCCGCTGAACTCGCGGCCACGATCCATTCGGCATTGCAACACGATCCCGACGCACGACCGGCGTCGGTCGAGGCCTGGGGGAATGAGCTTGCTCGCTGGGCAGATGCAACACAAGTCACGCGGCTGATCGAAAACTTCGATTCCGTCCAAGCGAAGGCCGCTCAAGAAGCTCGTCGACAAGCGGCCGTCGCGCAACAATTGGACCGGATACCGTTGCTTGGCCCCCACGCACCAACGAAGCCCGCTGATGACGCCAGTAACGTCTCCGCCGCAAGCGCGGCCTCTGAGTCACTCAGCCAACAAGCGAACCGTAGCGGTTGGGGACGGGGTCTCCGCAACGTGCTGGTCGGCCTCGCGGGCGGTATGGCGATCCTCTTTGCAGGTTGGCTCCTATATGTCGAAACGGACAAGGGGCAGATCGTGATCGAGTGTCCGACGGATGACATCCAGCTGTCTGTGACACGCGACGGTCAGCCAGTCGGCACAGAACAGCTCAAGGCCGGCGCGAACCAGCTTGAACTTCGCTCAGGCACATATCGTCTCGCCATCGCAGGCGACGTGCGCAACTTTCGACTGGAACCGCAAGAGTTCAAACTGTCACGCGGCGCGGAGCAAACTGGAGAAGTCGTATCCGTTGCTTCGGGCCTTGGCTCGACCACTGAATCAAAATCCAACAGCCATACGCCACTCTTCAACGGCAAAACCTTTGACCAGTGGCTGCATGTGTTGGAAACGGAACGCAATTCAGAGGAACGAGCGCGAGCGATTGGGGCTTTGGCTCAATTGGCAGACGTGCGCGGCGCGCGTGAAGTCACCAAGATCATTTTGAATTCACTTTCGCAGCGTGAACTAGGCAATCCTGTCGACTACTCCGTTCTTGAGATGACCGCCAGCAACGTGTTGATCAATGCACCGAATCGAGCTGACGTCGAAGATGGCATCATCGACATCCTTACGGGCGGCAATGGCGTTCAAATCAACAACACATTGCGAATCATACAACTCTTCCCCGAAACGCCGAAGTCTTTCGAGCCGACACTGCTTGCGTTGAGCCAGAAGCCGGAGTTTCAATCGATGTGCCTCGACGCGCTTGCCATGTTGCCCGCTTGGCAGATGGCGACGACGGATCGGTTTGTAGAGCTAACAGGGTCCGACAACATCGATATCGCGTTCCAAGCTGCGGCGATTCTTGCCGTGAAGCTACGGGACACCCAGACTTGGGATCTGCTTTTGCCTTACGTCACGCCGGACGCCATCGCGACTGATGCGGGGAATAAGCGACGTGACAAATTGATCGAGGCAGTGCTAATTCTGAAATCCCTCAAAGAATCCGTAAAAGTCCCACAGGTGACTCAATCGATCGTGGCACTGTTGGACTCAGATCAACCAGGTCTGAACAAACGAATGGGTACGATTTCGATCTCCGATCGCACATTAAACGTAGTGCTGCAGCGAGCAAGCTTGCAGCCGCTTCGTGTACCTTCGCGGTTTAAGTCGCTGTCATTATCTCAAGTTCTTGTGGAAACACTCAGGGAACTCGGTCCCGAAGCGGCCGCTGCCCTTCCCACATTGAAAAGACTGCTAAAACCCGCACTAAAGCAAGGTGAATTGAATCCAAACAACCTCCAACCAAGCGCACTGCAAATCGCGACGGCAATTAGAGCCATCGAACCGAAGACATCTCGCCAACAAGAGCAGAACGTCGTCGAGACGACTGAAGACAACGTCCCTGCCACCGAACCCGAACAGCCACAGTTCAGCGAACCCACGGATACCCCAGAAAAACCAGCATCAGCCGCCGCCGATAATCCATTTGCAGAACCCGCCGCACGACCGACGAATCAACCGACGTACGAGAACCAAACGCTCGCGGAATGGCTTGATCGTGCTCGCAGGATCCATGATCAAGGCGGCATGGGAGGTATGGGCGGCGGCGGCATGGGCCGCTTTGACGTCGACGTCATTCACCGCCAGATTGTCTCGGCCGTCCGAACACTCGCTCGTTTAGAACCAGCGGAGTCGCTGCGGGCACAGTTCAAACAATGGCAAACGGTTTGCGAAAACGAAGTCAGCCCGTCTCGATTGGGACTGAACCTCAAGGTACTTTGTGCTCTGGCAGTGGATGACTTGGCCGTACGAGCAGCAACCACGACGATTCAGTCAATGCGTAAGTTCTCCTTCAGCGATCAGTCAGCACGAGGGACCCTGGAGGTACTCGCATACAATGTGCCCGGTGCATTGTCATTGCTCCCACAGAAACCGATCGCTTCGCTGATTGGCGACGAACTGCTCAACGGCAACTCGTTCTCGCGTGCCATCGTTCTGAGTCAGGATGTGATTGCCCCTACGGAGTTCTTAGAAGGACTGTTGGCCACGTCACACGATCCGGCCACAGACGTCGCGCAGGCAGCGCTACCGTTGTTGGGTACGCTTGCCAATCGAGCACCAGAAGCCAAGCAGCGTTTGGAGGAGGCACTTGAGAACGTGTCACTGCAACGAGTGGCCGCCGAGCAATTGTTCCAACTCGAAGCAAAGCCGCGTTCGGCAGATACCGCCGTCACCATGTCCGAGTCGCTCGACGCGCGCACCGCGATATTAGGTCTCGCCGGTCTCTATGCAAACCGGTACCCGCAATCCGCGCCAACTGTCGAAGGTGTGTCAGACGGCGGCGACAATAACCTATCGCGAGAATTGTCTGCGCTGCTTAATGATGAAGACTGGGGAAAGCCCGATCCCCAGCGTCCCTTACTCAATCCACGACTATTTGTGCTTATACTGATGGCAAACGATGATCCCGACGATGCCTTGCGACGCCTTGAGGCAACCTTCCCGGGGCGCGATGATGCTCGGCAGGTGATAGTCGGAATCATTACACAGCGACGCGAGCAACAAGCACAGATGCGGAGCGGCGGGATGGGCGGTTTCTTCTAAGAGCCACAACTTATGTGACGGCTTGCGCATGTTCGTTTGCGTGTATTCCGGGACAACGCCCCAGCGGATTGCCTAGCGGTTCTATCCCAGCGCAGACCTCGATTGAGGAATGATGATTTAGGATTTCTGAGTGAGGAAAGGCGACATCCTCTTTCACCATTCAGGAATTCAGAAATCATCAATCAGCATTCCGAAATCGAGTCCTCAACCGCGGCCAACGCCCAATGGCACTCAGTTTAGATTTCAGGATAGAACAAACGCATAGTTCCCCCT
>JAGQPK010000523.1 GCA_020426755.1 Planctomycetales bacterium | reverse complement strand
CGTTTCATCGTTTGTAACCACGTTCGTGTCGTCGTTCAGGTACTCGATGAAGTCACCCACATCGTAGGTACCGTTGGCATCTTCTGCGTCGGCGCGGAGATCGTAGTACCCATAGAACCAATTGTCTTGGCCTTGGACACCGGAGAACTCGGTGACCGAGTCCGCGACACGTTCGCCCGGATTGTAAAGCGGGCCGTCCGGCAAATCGGTTCGCAGGGTCAGACGGTTGCGTGAGCCGTCCGAGCCGTCGTTACCGTTGGGCGTCAGCGCCAAATCGATCACGTCGCCCGGATTTGCGTTGACGTAGAACTTGCGAACCACGCCAGCGCCATCGTTGCCGGCGATCGTGGCCGTATCAACTTGTTCGCCATTGACGAACAGCACACCGCCCACGCCATTGCCGTTCAAATTATTCTTGGCCATTTCCCAAGTGATTTCCACGGGAGTTGTGTTGGTCAAGTCATTCGCGACGTATCGACGTACGGTCCAGTGCTCTTCATTGGGAGCGCTGTTTTCGCCGTTCGGGTGCGTGTTGGATTGGGCCAGCTCGGTCCACGGACCACCGCTTGCTTCCAAATCCCACTGGGTGCCATTCCAATGGTTGCCATCCGGCGACACCGGGCCGCCGGCGGGACCGTCGAGGTTGTCGAACGCGATGAAATCGGCAGCTTGATAAATCTGGTCAACGTCCTGCGAGAAATTGTAGTAGCCGTTGTACCAGTTCTTTTCGCCTTGCACGCCCGCCACCGACCAGTCGTTGATCGAGTCGGCCATGGGCGGCGTGACGGGCGGCGGCGGCGGGTCGTCTGTGATCATCAAGCTGAAGTCGGAACCATCACAGCTATCCCCACGAGCTCCGTCCACACCTTGCGGCGTCAACGCAAAGTCGAGCACATCGCCAACGGCTAACGTGAGTCCGACCGTGTTCGCCAGCGGTGTATTGGCGGTGTTGCTGAACTTATCAACCAGCGTGCCGTTTTGATAAAGTTCGACCGAGGTACCGTTGCCGCAGGCCGTGTTGGTGTGCGCCAAGGTAGAGATCGCCGACACTTCGCCTGCGTAGCTGGAGACCCAGCGACGGATCGCCCAATGTTCGGCCTGTTCAGGTTCGTCGACCAGCACCGGTGCAGGGCTGTTTGTGCCGTTGGGATGTCCGCCCGTTTGTGAGATGAAAGTCCAGGGACCCGTCTCGCTGCCGATCGTCGCGGCGGTGTCGCGATACAAGACCCAATTGTTACCATTCCATTGATTGAGATTATCCTCAACGACGACGTCTGTGCCGTCATTCAAGAATGGTTGAAAATCGTCCGTGGCAAATGCCGCGTCCGCATCGTTGGTCAGATTGTAATAACCATAGAACCAACCGTTTTCCCCCTGCGTACCGTCGACTGACCAGTCTGCGACCGAGTCAGCGATTGTTGCCGCCGAAATCGGCAGCGCGGCCATTGCAACCATGGCAATAGGCGCAAGCGCGAAACGCAACCACCTCATTTAAGAAACCCTCCTCTACGTTTGCTGTGTCAATGTCAGACCGCAATGTGACAACGGCCGACATGAGCCGTGGTCGATATGGGCGAGATCTTACCGGTCAGGCCGCTAAAACTCACGAGAAAAAGTGGCAATTTCGATCGATTGTCCGCATTTTTCGCCGGAAACCGGGCGCGCGGCGCTCAATTGGACGCGGCGGCGTCGCGATAGGCCTGTCGCTGGCGATAAAGTTGCAGGCGAGTTTCGATTTCAATTGCCAGCGTCGAATTCCGGCTCGCATGGGCAGACTTCACGGCGGCTTCGGCCACCACGACTGCTTTCGAGAAGTCGCCAGTTTCGGCGTATGCCGCCGCCAAAGTATCGAGCAGATCTGGCCGCGGCCCGATACGCCGCACAAGTGCTTCGGCTATCTTCAAGGCTTGCCCCCCGTTACGAACCTGATCGTCCGTGCCAGTTGCCAGTAACCAAGCCAAGTTGTTGGCGGCGGGGAAGTAGCTTGGTTGAGTTTTTAGCGCGAGTTCAAACTGACGTTTCGCATCGGCAGCCCTGCCCTGCTTCAGGCGGACGAGCCCCAGCTTATTGGCAGCACGCGGGTCGACTCGACTTTGCCCCACTGCCCGCTGCAGCAGTTCGTCCGCAATCTGCAACTGATTAGCGGCGACTTCCAAGTCTGCCGAATCGAGCAGCGACTCAAGGTGATTAGGGTTCAGCGAGAGCGCTTGGCGGAACTCGTCCCGCGCGTCCGCCTCTTGTTGAGTTTCCAGGTCGATGCGTCCGAGCAGGTGATGTACATCAGCGAGCCGGCGCCGCGCTGCAGACGCAGCGGTCGAAGTATCGCTGGCTGGCGGTGGTGATTCCAGTTTTAGATGTCGTAACAAGTAGTCACGCGCGTCGGCGAACTGACGCTCTTCGCGGTAGATGTTCGCGATCGCCAGTGGATGCGTCACAAATAGCGGCTCTGCCCAGCGGCCGGCAAACGGTACAGCGCGAGCTAAATTTTCTTGCTCGCCTGCGGTCGCTGCAGCGGCTACGTCTTCGCGCAGTTGTCGAACTTCGACTGGTCCCGCATAGACCGCCCGTAGCTTGCCCGTGCGGTCGACCAGAAAACTGGCGGGCACTGGCAGCGGATCTTGGCGATAGATCGCATCGCGACGTAGCGCGTCGAGTTGCTCGATTAGCTCACGTGTAGCCAAGCCGCTACTGAACGACCAGTTCGAGGCCTCCGCGATCGTGCGCGCATCGGCGACATGTTGCTCAGCATCTTCGCCCAACGCATCAACGCTCAATGCCAAAATGTCGACGCCCGCAGCTTGTAGTTCGCTGAAATGCGTTTGTAGTAATTGAAGCTCTTGCAAGCATGGGGCGCACCAAGAAGCCCAGCAGACGACGAGCAACGCCTCCGCGCGGCGTGCTTCGCGAATGCCTGGCGCACCGTCCCACCGTGAAAAACTGAGTTGTCCCGCCTCGGGTGGTGCAGAAAACCAGAGTCGCGAGTTGGCAGGCGATTCCTCAGCGACAAACGGCTTGTCGGCCAATTCGACCGCGACCGATCTGGGGGCGATGATTTCCGCCTGCGGTTGTCCCATCGTCAATCGGAGTCGCTTGTTCGCCGGCACGTCCTGCCATGCCGCGAATGCTGATTGTCCCGGCCACCGGACACGTAGCGACGTAATCTGATGTCCGGCTGGAAAGCCGAAGTGGACGATCTTGCTGGACTGACTGACAAAGCTATCCCCAGCACTCAACGTGCGAATCTGCGTTTGCGTCTGCCCTTGTTCGTCCGTCGTCACCAATTCCACACGCGCTCCAATCGCGTCGGAGGGACAGCGCTGACGCGGATCACCGCGCAACGACACTTCGACAAACTGCTGGTCCGAGGCGGCGTTGTTCTGCAAATAGCGAACACGCGGGCCTGTGCGGTTTGACTCCCACAGATCCAAGTCACCGTCGTGATCCCAATCCACTAGTGCGACCGCGCGTGAGTCATCGATTTGGTCGAGCCCGACGGCGGAAGAAACGTCGGCAAAGCGCGACGTGCCGGTATTGAGAAAACAACAGTTGCGTTCCCGCCCACTAAAGGACTGACCCTGTTGAATCCGTTGTGCCAACTCTTGCCAAGCAGTTAAGTATGCCGCTTGGGGATCTCGAGTAGCTTGCACGGGTGAACGCGACACGACCTGTCGCCAATAGAAACTTCACAAATCACCCGTATCGTCTTGTGTGATGAATCCGTTGGTCGCAATCAGATCCTGACGCCCGTCGTTATTCAAATCCGCAAAACGCGAGCCCCAGGCCCAGCGGCCCAAGACCACGCCGGCTTCGATTGAGACGTCAGCGAACTTGCCTGCCTGCCGATTGGCGAACAGCGAATTGCCGCGCGCGTGACGGCGAAAGGCTTCACGAGTCGCGGCGTCGGCCGTTTCGTGAAACTGTTGGTGCTCGCTGATGCGATTGCCGGCCGAGGAGAACATGTTGCTGACGTATAAGTCCATCCAGCCGTCGTTGTCATAATCGCCCCAACAGCAGGACATGCCTGGCCCAATATCTTCCACGCCGGCAGCGGCCGATACGTCGTGAAAACGTCCGCCGTCGTTTCGATAGAGGTTGTTGCGACCGAAGTCATTCGCAACATACAGATCGAGATCGCCGTCGTTGTCGTAGTCTTCCCAGGCCGCGGCGTAACTGAATCGCTGGTTGTTGTCATACAGGCCAGCCCGTTCTGTGGCGTAGCTGAACTGCCAGTCACCTTGCGAGGGTGCCGCGTCGTTCTGTAGCAGCACATTCGGCCCGCCATTGTTGGCATCGTGATATGGCACGGGCCGCGCAAAGAGAATATGTCGGTTCACTCCTTGTCGCGGATTGTAGCAGCAGACGTAAATGTCCAAATCACCGTCGACATCGTAATCGGCGGCTGCCAACGAATACGGCAGCGCCGCCGGCATGAGTTTGGCCGCCCGCAGTGAAAATCGCCCCTGACCGTCGTTCGACATA
>JAGQPK010000522.1 GCA_020426755.1 Planctomycetales bacterium | reverse complement strand
TCTTCGTCTTGCTCGGAGCATACATCGCAATTGAGGCTTTCTACTACCAAGGCCATGTTGGAGCTGAATTGCAGAAGGAGTTGGGGTTTCGCGAGGGCACGACGTACAACCGGAATTCGCGCAGATTGGAAAGCGCTGTGGCAATCGTCGAAGTAGACGAAGGTGGCGTATTTCATCACGCTGGATTTCGACCGGGTGATGCGTTACCACGTGAGTCACACACAAGTCTGTTCAAGCGACTGTATTGGAGCCGCACAAGAGCGGTCGAGTTCTCTGTCGTTGATAGCGGTGACGGCCCGCCATTCTGCAAGCGATCCGTACGCACGCTTTGCTTGATTGTACCAGCGAAACAGCGTCAGGCGTGAAAGCAACACAATCACATGCACGGGAGTGTAATGCTTCAGCGGAAATGGCACTTGGGATAAGTTAGACTGACGGTCGAGTCAGTGCCCAGGAGCAAGCGATGAGTAAGTCGAAGAAGAATCGCCGCAGTTGGACCGCGGCAGACAAGATGCGCATTGTGTTGGCCGGCATGGAGCCAGGTATCGAGATCTCTGCCCTGTGTCGCAAGGAAGGCTTGAACCCGACGCAATACTACGCCTGGAAGAGCCAGTTAGTGAATGGCGCAGCCGCCGTGTTCGATGGCCGCACATCGAAAGGTCAGGAGACACGTGAAGCGAAGCTGGAGGCAGAGCTGGTACGGATGAAAGGTGTCGTGGCGGAGATCACGGCGGAGAACTTGGAGCTTAAAAAAACGCTCTAGGACTGGACGACTACGGCCAGCTGCCCAGTGAATTGCAACTGCGTGTGATCGTGGAAGTGGAGCAGGCGAAGACACGCAGCCAGATGCCGGTTCTGGAATCTCTGCGCATCCTTGGGATAGCCAGACGGACGTATTACCGTTGGCGTCGCGAGCGCGCTTGGGAGCAAGAACGACGGCAGCCGCTCAAGCCGGTGCAGGTCTTTGAGGCCTTGCCCGCAGAGAAAGCTGCGGTGAAATCGTATGCCTTGGCGCATCCGGAGATCCGGCATCGGGAATTGGCCTGGCGGATGATTGATGAAGACGTGGCCTACTTGAGCAGTTCGACGGTCTATCGCATTCTCTGCGAGCAGGACCTGATGTGTCGCCGCCCCGGCCGACGGAAACGCTATCGCGAAGAGCACGAGAAAGCCGCCTTCCCGGATCACATCTGGGGCACCGACTTCATGTATCTAAAGATCGGTAAGGAGCAATACTTCTTGATCGCGTTTATCGACGAGTATTCACGTTACCTCGTTCACTGGGAGTTGATGAGCACGATGGACGGGAATCGCATTAGCACGGCAGCTCAAGCGGCGCTGGAAACTCTGCCGCGTGATGCCGAGGGGAAAGTGCTGGTGCAGCCAATCATCCGCAGTGACAACGGCAGCGGGTATGTCTCGAAGGAGTTCGGGGGTCTGCTGGAATTCCACGGCCTGAACCACCACCGCATTCGACCTCATTGCCCGGAAGAAAACGGGATCATGGAGCGAGCCAATCGCACGCTGCGAGAATCAATCGATGAACACGAGATAAAAAGCCGATACGATGCCGAGGAAGCTCTCCGCAACATCATCGATCACTACAATCACCAGCGGTTACATAGCGCACTGAACTACAAAGCACCCGTCGTCTACTACCGCGGCGACCCCGACCAAATCGATGAGCAACGACGCCGCAAGCTGAGCCAAGCTCGTCATCGTCGCAAACAGACGAACCTCGGAACACGTCAACCTACTTTACCCATGAACTCGCCCGACAGCGCTGCTTAATCCCGACCTCGATGTGTGCCACTTGCCGCTGAAACAAATCAGGAGTCGTCGGCCTGGTCGTTGTTAAATGAAGAGTCGTCACCGTCGGCCGGTGATGCGTGTCATTCGGTTTCTTGTTCAAGCAATACATGCCTTCTGCGGAATGGCTTCGACGGATTCTTGAAAGGCGAAGAATGTCAGACGACAACCCGATTAGATCACGACACGGCAGTGGATTCGTCGTTGACGGCAGCGAGCGACTCGCGGATGGAGTCCGTGGTGCGATCAAGAAGGAAGTTGAGGCGGAATTCTCGGAACGACTCGCGAAGGCAAAATGGCTGGAGAAACTCAGATTGTTTCGGCAGATACGGTCTGAGATTAATCAACGAGCGGCGACCGAGATTGCCAAGCAGATGCCTTCCAAGGAAGCCCTTTGGTAATCGGTAGCAATGTGTAACGTAAAACGTCCGAAATTTGGTACTGTACTGCGAAGGTGAACGAGTTCCCTGAACCTGAATTCGAATTGGATCTGCACGATGGCAAACTTGCCGTTGCCTTGCGGCATTGGTGCCAAGATCATCCCGACCCATCTGAGTCGCGATCCATTGAGCAAAAACGACTTGCGGAGTTACTAGGCATCTGGCTGGCGTCACCGTTGCTTGAGAATCCAGTGAAGTGGAACCGAGGATGGTGGCCTGACGGAATCGTGCACCTGGAACTCGATAAACGCGACAACAAGCTCGTGGTTGCTTCAGGAGTCACCATTTGGGTGGACAACAACGCACGGCAACATGCATACGGCGATTTCCTCGCACCGTTCGAAATCGAGTTTTACTTCGCGTCACCATCTAGTTTTCGGTTCAGAAAGACGGTTGTTCGATTTGGCATTCGCGACGGCAAAGATGGTATCGAAAAGTGCCCGTACAGTCGCATACCGCATGTACGACGGCAGATCTTCGAAAAACGACCTCGTCGAAATAGCGACTGGGCGTTGGCAATTGAGATTGACAACACCGTCAACGAATGAGTCAAGAATCCACCGCATGACGGGAATCGACATGCATGAGAATATATCATCCATCGGGTTATGGCTCTGGCGAATCGGAGTGACCGTTGTTTCCTCCTTATGTTCGACTTAGTTAATTGCTCGGCCGCTGGGGCGGGCGACGTAACGTGTTCTTTCGGCTCGCTGTCGCCTGGAGGCGTATACGAGAAGATTTGCACGCCACGCGCTCGTAGCGGCGTTTGCCGCACTCTCAGTTGCCAGTCTGCGAGTTCATCCGTGCGTGATGCTACTTGCCGGTCATCAGTTCGGCGCGTTGATCATCAAATTGACGAGCCACTTTCGTGTGTTCTGCGATTTGCTGATTGAGCTTCTGGATACTTGCTTCTAGTTCCATGAGTGCTGCGGTAAACGTCGCTGCCGGCGCCGTGTCGCTGCCCAGTGATTCGATGTTCGAGCGTGTGCGTTTCTGCTCGTCGATCAGTTGTTGCCGTTCGTCGCCTAGTTGTTTCAGCGTTGCCTCATTTTCGGAGATGTTTCGCTGCAGTGTTGCGAGTGCGGTGAGCTTGTCGCGTGTTGACGGTGACATCTGCGTGTCACCCCGCAGCCACTCGTCGATGAGCGAAGTACTTACCGACGACAATCGCATCGTATCGGAGTAATCTCGCTCCAGCCGTATGACCAACTCTTGACTTGCTGCGCTGGGCACGGAAACACGGAAAATGGCTCGATCTAAATTCGTGTCGACTGGGTCCGGCCTGGCGATGTGGAATAATTGGCCATCGGACTCGCTGAGCTGCAAATCGTAAACGACCATTCTGGCCTCGGAATCCTCGTTGCGCAGTTGCAGGCGTATGTCGAATGACTCGCGGCGATGAGCCTGTACGTCTTCTTTCGTCACGTCGATCCGATTGACGCTGTCGACATGCGGCGTATCCGTTCTGCTCACGATCAACCCTCGATCGATGCCGTAGAGGACGCGCGCCGTTCCCTGTTGCGATAGACGCTCGAGAGTACTGTCCCCGACGAACGCGCCAGAGTCCATGACGGAAACTGGCCCGGGCACGAGTGCGTGAGGTGTCGTGTTGACCAGCTCAATGGCTCGCCTGGAAATGAGATTGTCCGTCTCACCATGGTCGATTACCAAACTAAAGGAAGTGGCCGGTAGCTGCTGCGAGAAGATAGGAAGTGAGGCGCTCTTGCCTGATTCCAAGTTTACCGGATCACTGAGTCGAAACTGAACCTCCTGCACAGCGCGCCCTTGTTCAGCAACTGGCTCGACACCACGAGTCAGATTCAATCGCATTTCATCCTGACTGGGAGGATCTGATGCCGCCTCGTTTCCGTCGGAACCACCGCCGAACCCTCCAAAGCCCATGCCCCCCATTCCACCGCCGAACCCGATGCCGAGGCGACGCGATCGTTGCTGCGAGAAACGCGCAGGCGGCGCCATGCCAAACCATTGACTAATCAAATTGAGGTTTTCCGGAAATCCAAACACGCTCCAGCCCAAGGATGGCCGTTCGGCAATCAGCGGCGCAAATAAATCGGCATGGAACGTCGTAGGTTGACCACTTCTAAGTACCAATTCAACGCCTGGCCAATCGTTGCCTGTGACATTGTTCACATGAGCCCATCCCTGCAAGACGACTGCGTCTGGTCGCTTCTCGAGTCGGTAACTGATGCGCCACACTGGCGCATCCACGACATAGGCG
>JAGQPK010000521.1 GCA_020426755.1 Planctomycetales bacterium | reverse complement strand
CCCTGCTGACTGGACAAAGTCAGCGGCGTGGTGGCAGTTGGCAAGTCAGTGAATTCAGCGGCGATGCCGATGGTGTGACACGCATTGCCGTCGGGTGTGGCGCCGTGCAGAAGCGGGCATTGGAAAACAAGGGCGTTGATTACTGGGCGCTGGGTGGCGAAGAGCGACATCATGTGTTGTTGTCCGGCAAATCGACTGCTGCTTACGCCGGCAGTCCTCAAGGCCGTTCGCCGCAAGACCTGGATGCGCACGGTGCGTTGCTGGTCGAAGTTCAATACGGTCAGGCGAAGACGCGACTCTTGGAGACCGACCTGTATCGCTGGCGGCGCGAAAAGATTGTCGCCACCGAGGTCGATTCTGTGGACGCAGTGATCGGCTTGATCAATCGCAACTTGACGCAGATTCCTGGGGACGCGAGCCGCTTCAGTTGGCTGCTGGACTGGAACATCATCTGCCAGGGAAGACTCGCCCAAACGTTGCTGACGACGGAAGTCCAAGAGCGCATTTTGCGAGCAGTCAATCAAACCACGGCGAATGACACACGTTGGTCACTCAGCGTGAATGTCGAACCCGTGTCACCGGCTGCCGAATTGTTGGAAGAGGACACGATTTTGGGGGACTTCCTCCGCTGCGTCCAACGCTTCGAACATAGCACGGACGCATGGCACGAACTAGTTCCCTATTTGCCCGAGTCCGATGCGCGCGATTCTCTGATTGCGGAAATGCAGCACGGGACAGAAGCTCATTGCCAACAGTTGTGGCGACGGGTGGCTGCCTTCGGCGCGGACTTGCTCCGCGGCGAAGTGGCGGTCGAGCAATCATCAGCGGCTCGAGTTCGTTAGCTTTGTCAAAGAGAGAACATGGGGTTGGACCGAGTTCGCTAGTCAGGGAGAGAGTCGGTTCGAGGCGGAAAAAATGTGTTTGCCGTCTGGTGTGAGCCGCGGTTTGTTCCGTTGCGAACCCTGGAGCGAAGCTGTGACCAGCATTAGGATTGCTCGCCCGGTAACGAGCCTGATGCAAGTGGAGCGGCGAGGGAGTGAATGACAAGTGAAGATCACCGACATTGAAGTCGATAGTTTTGGCCACTGGAAGGGCCTGCAGATTCCCGGCATCTCGCCGCAGATCACCGTGATTCACGGGCCCAACGAAGCCGGCAAATCAACACTGCTGCATCTGATCCGCGCCGTACTCTACGGCTTTCAGGCGAAACATCACGCGCGGTTCGTGCCGCCTCGCTATCCTGGCCACACCGGCGGGAAGCTCACCGTGCAAGCGACGAACGGCCGCTTTCAAGTACGCCGCTGGTTGGAATCGACCGCGTTGACTCATGATGCCGCTGGTGAATTGGCCGTCGATTCACTGAACGGAGGTCTCAGTGGGCGGCATTTGCTGCCTACATTGCTGGCCGGCGTTGACGACGCGATCTTTCGCAACGTGTTTGCGGTTGGCCTGAGCGAAATGCAGCAGTTGGGCACGCTCAGCGACACGGAAGCGGCTCATCAATTGTACGGTTTGGCTGCCGGCAGTGATCGCGTCTCGATTGCCGATGTCTCGCGATATCTCGCCGATTCGCGCCAAAAGCTGCTGGCGGAAAATGATCCCAGCAGTATCACGACGTTACTCGCAAAGCGTGATCAACTACGCCACGAAATCGAACACGAACAGTCGCTCGCTCCCCGCTGGCTCAAGGTCTTCGAAGAACAACGGCAGGTGAACGCCGAAATCGCCAAGTTGGAGAAGCAGCAAAAGCGGTTTACTCCTGAGCTGTCCCGCGACGCCGGTCGCCAAGCAGTGCGTGAACAATGGAAACAATGCCGGCAGGCTCACAAGAAACTCGTGGCACTGGGCAAAGTTCGCGAGATACCGGCCGATGCCGTCGAGAAGCTTGATCTCTTCGCCAAGCAGATACGTGAACATCGCAAGCAATGGGTGAAGCTGCGTGACAAGCGGCGGCAATTGCGCGATCAGGCGCGAGATCTCGATGGCCATCCGGCGCTCATGCACTACGGTGACGAGATTCAACAGTTGCATCAACGCGCGTCGTGGCTTAATGGTTTGGCCAAGCAAGTCGAACAACTCAAGACAAAGTCCGAAGAGACCGAGTTCGAACTTTTGGAAGAACTGGAAAAGCTCGGTCTGAAGACGCAGTGGAAAACGGATTCACTGCCGATGATCACCGACGAAATGATCCGGGAACTACGCGAACCGGCGCGAGAAGCGCGCGAGGCACGCGAAACGGGTGAGGCGGCGGATGCCACCGAGAAAGAAGGGCAGGAGGCCGTGGAGAAGATCCAGCGGCAACTTGCCTCCACGCTCGAACACGCCGGCTATCCGGATCTAACGACCGCGGTGCAGCGACTTGATAATCAAATCGGACTGCTGGATCACCGCATCAAGTTGCAGGGAAAAATCGAAGCCTCCGAACGCCGCATCAAGGACCTGCGCCGCGAGCACAACGACACCGCCGCGCAGCAGCTCTTGCCCTGGCGCGGCCTGATGATGCTGGGCGGCGTGTTTGCATTGGGCGGCGTGCTGCTGATGATCGCCCTGTTCGATACCTTTGGCCCTTCCACGGTCGATCAACGGTGGCGTTTGGGAATCCTCGGTGCCATCGTGAGCAGCTCATCGCTAATCATCAAGGCAATCGTTGAGTTCGCCGCGGGGCGTACGGCCAATGCTTGTCGTGACGAACTGATGTCACACCGCAAGAAGATTACCGGCTTCTTCGAAGATATCCAGCAGATCGAAGGTCAGTTGCCGCCCAGCACCGAACCTCATGCGATTCGGCTTCAGCGCGCGGAAGACGAATTGGCACGCTTCCGTGAATTGCAACCGCTGGAAAACCAACGCGTCGTCGCGCTCGAACGCGTGCGGCTCGCGCAGGAACAAAAAGAAAACGCCAGCCGTCAGCAACGTGAAGCGCGCGAACGCTGGCGTCAGCAGTTACGTCACTACGGGTTGCCCGAAAGTATGACGCCAGTGCAGTTCCGCCAATTGACGCAGGCCGATTCGCCCATCGGTAAAATTCGCATTCGCGCAATCGAAGCTCAACAGCAACTCCAGACCAAGGAGGCGGAACTCAAGGAATACGAGACGCGACTGGAAACTATCTTCGAACGGGCCAACATGATTCCGGATAGTGACCGCTACGATGAACAGGCCGGTCAGCTCTACAAGGCCTGGCAGAAGGCCCGTGAGAATCATCAGCAGCGCGAGACACTGCATCGTAAATGGCGGGAAGCGTCGCGCGAGCAGGAGAAAGCAGCTCGAGAAGCAAAGCGGATTCGTGAGCGTCGTCAACAATTGGTGTCGAACTATGGTGTGGCCGACGCGCAAGAACTCAAGAAGCTGGTTGAGCAACGCGTTGCCGCGAACAAGCTCCGTCGTCGTCGCGATGCCATGCTGAAAGAGATCGCCCAGCAACTCGGCGGCATTTGTTCGCTGGCACAGTTGCGCAAAGACCTAGACAAAGGCAGCCTTGAGTCCCGACTGAAAGCGTGGGAGCGTGAGCACGATCAAACTGCCAGCCGACTCGCCAAATTGCACGAACAGCGCGGTGAACTTGGCCAACAAGTGAAGACCGTGGCAACTCAGCGACAGTTGCAGCAGAAACGGTTGGAGTTGAGTAAGATCGAGAGCCAACTGGCGCGGCGTACTACCGACTGGCAAGCGTTGGCTGCCACAAGCTTGGCACTTGACAATGTTCGCAAGTCGTACGAGGCCGATCGGCAGCCGGGCACGCTGGCCGAAGCTTCTGCGTATCTGAAACGTTTGACGAACGGCAAGTACCAACGGATTTGGACACCGTTTGGTGAATCTTCGTTATGCGTCGACGATCAGCACAACCGTCCGGTGCAAGTTGAGCACCTGAGCCGCGGCACGCGCGAACAAGTTTTCCTCAGTCTGCGGCTGGCGCTGGCCGCCGCGTACTCGCGCCGCGGTGCCGGATTGCCGCTGATCCTGGACGACGTCTTTGTCAACTTCGACGCGAAGCGTGCCCAATACGCGGCGGAAACGATTTGCGAATTCGCGGCAGCCGGGCACCAAGTGCTGGTCTTCACCTGCCACGACCATATTCGCGATGTGTTTCATCGGCTGGGCGTGGATCTGCGTGAACTGCCCAATGCCCAAGAGATTGCCGATCACCCGGAACCGGTGCTGTCGAGCCCCGCCTATGTCGAACCTGTCGTGGCCGCGCCGATCGGTGTAGAAGAACCGGAAACGATCGAGCTCGATGCGGCGTTGCCAGACGAAGGTGACGCCGATCTGGATCACGAGTTGATCTACGGTGCGCCCGAGTATGATCCAGGGCACGGCCTGCCCGAGCTTGTGCCGGCGATCGTTGATGTGCTGGAAGAAGAGGCGGAACTCGTCCCCGCACCCGCACGGGTTGCCAAACCGCGGCGTGTAAAGCGGCGACCAGCCAAGCGGCAGTCTCCCGCCGTCACGCCCGCGCCGACGTACCCGGTGCAAATGCCGACCACGGTTGTTGCTG
>JAGQPK010000520.1 GCA_020426755.1 Planctomycetales bacterium | reverse complement strand
TGAGCCGCCTCACCTCCTCCTACTCTGCCTCGCGCACCACCATGGATGCTTCGTTACCTGTCGCCGATGACCTCGCAAGGATCGTCGCCGCCTGCCATCGAGGCAACGTGATCGTAACGGCGCCGCCAGGTTCGGGCAAAACGACGCTCGTTCCCGCTGCGCTTTTGGATGATCTCGCGAGCCCAGCGCAAGTGATGCTGGTACAGCCGCGTCGCTTGCCCGCACGGGCCGTCGCCCGCCGCATTGCTCAACTGCGCAACACGAAATTGGGAGATGAAGTCGGCTATCAAGTCCGATTCGACTCGTGCATCTCACGACAAACTCGGCTGCGTGTCGTGACGACCGGCATTTTGTTGCGCCGCCTACAAGACGACCTGGAACTGGCCAACGTCGGTGCTGTCGTGCTGGATGAGTTCCATGAACGGTCGCTCGAGATGGATGTGGCACTCGCGTTGCTGCTCCGCATCCAGCAAACGATCCGAGAAGATTTGCGGCTCGTGATGATGAGCGCCACGCTGGACGCCACGCGTTTGGCTGAACACATCGCGCCGTGTGAAATGATCCACAGTGAAGGCCGGATATTCCCGGTCGATGTCCACTACGACAGCCTGGCCGAATCGCGCCGTGATCTGCGAGCGCTTCCCGAGCGTATCGTGCGCCGCGTGCCGGTCGCGTTGCGTGACACGACGGGACACGTGCTCGTGTTTCTGCCAGGCGTGGGTGAGATCATTCGCGCGCGCGAGGCGTTAGCGGATCTGGCTCAACGCGAGCAGCTCGAGTTGTTGCCGCTCTACGGTGACCTTTCGCCTGCTGAGCAGGATCGTGTATTGAGCGACGGTGAGCGACGCAAGCTAATCCTTTCCACCAACGTCGCCGAAACTTCCTTGACGATTCCCGGTGTGACAGCCGTTATCGATTCGGGACTAGCGCGTCAGTTGAACGTCCATCCGGCGACAGGTCTGCCGCGACTGGATCTGGTCCCCATTTCGCGTGCCTCCGCCGATCAACGCGCCGGTCGTGCCGGGCGCACTGCCGCCGGTCGGTGTTGGCGACTTTGGGATCAAGCGTCACATAGTGCGCGTGCCGAGAACGAAACGGCCGAAATCCTGCGTGCGGACCTATCCGGCGTCGTGCTGCAAATGTTGTCGCTCAATGAACGAGACCTCGACGACATTCCCTGGTTGGATCGGCCACCGGCAGATGCGATCGACAACGCCCTGACACTACTGCGCCGACTGGGTGCGATCGACAATGACCGACGTGTGACACAGATCGGTCACCGACTCGCACGATTGCCCGCACATCCGCGGCTAGCCAAATTGCTTTTGGCCGGAGCCGACCTGGGCGTGCTGCGTGAAGCAACTTTGGCCGCGGCGTTGCTGAGCGAACGCGATCCCTTTCGTGCTGGCCGCTGGAGTGGCGGCCAGCGAGACCGCATGACAACGCGAGTGACAACGCGCAGTCAGTCGGATCTTGTTGATCGTGTGAACTGCATGCAACTATTTCACAATTCACGCATGACCGAGCACGAAGGCTTGACCTGGGAGCCCGCCGCAGCGCGACAAGTACTACGCGCTGCCGAGCAGTTTTATCGACTCTGTGAGTCCTCTCGTGATGAGCGCGCGGACGATCCAGAGCAAGCATTACGGCAGGCGCTACTGGCAGCCTATCCCGATCGCTTGGCCAAGCTGCGCAGTGGTTCCCGTGATCGAGCGCGGATGATTGGCGGACGGGGCGTGTGCTTGGATGAATCCTCGCGCGTGCGAGACGAACCGCTCTTTCTATGCTTAGAACTCAGCGATGGCACTGGTGACGCGCGAGTCCGGATCGCGTCGGCCATCGAGGCCGCGTGGCTCGACCCATCACTGTGTAGCGAGCGAGACGAATTGTTCTTCAATCCAACGCGCCATCAGGTCGAAGCCCGCCGACGCACTTATTGCGAAGACTTGCTACTGGAAGAAACGCCGATCGCCGCGCCCAACGACTTTCGCACGAGCCAACTGTTGGCCGAACACGCGGCAAGCAATTTGTTACGCGTGTTGCCGGCGGACGATTCACCGGCCGGTCGGTTCCGCGCGCGCGTCGGTTGGTTGGCAACCGCATTGCCGGATCTGGAGCTGCCGACGCTCGACGACGACTGGATTCGCAACCATCTCGACAAACTCTGCGTCGGATCGCGCTCGCTCGACGAGCTGCGTAATGCCGCGTGGCTCGACCTATTCCAAGGCGCCGTCGGCTACGAACGCTTGCGCGACATCGAGCGCTTGGCACCCGGGTCGATCACCTTACCCAAAGGGCGACAAGTTCCGCTTCAATACGAACTCGGCAAACCGCCAATTCTCGCGGCGCGCATCCAAGAGTTCTTCGGCCTACAAGAGACGCCCCGCATCGCTGACGGGCGAATTACGGTCCTACTGCATCTACTCGGCCCAAACTTTCGGCCGCAGCAAGTCACCAGCGACTTGGCCAGCTTCTGGCAAAACACCTATCCGCAAGTTCGCAAAGAACTGCGGCGACGATATCCGAAACATGCGTGGCCGGAGAAACCGGAGTGAGGGATATCGAATGTTGAATATCGAATGTTGAATATTGAGTGCTGAATGTTGAATGTTAAGTGGTGAGTAGTGAGTGGTGAGCGGTGAGTAGTTCGCCGTAACGCGCTAACGTCGGTTTAGTCCCGTCGCTGATTCTCCATCCTCAACGCGAAACGCAGCTAACGCGCAATGGTATTCGATTTCGATCCGCGTTCGCCGGATGTACGCACGATGTAAATCACCTGGCCAGATGACGGGCTGCCCGCCTTCGCCACGTCTGCGGGGCAACGCCCAGCGGATTACCTAGCCCAGTCCGCAGGGCTGGGACTCTGAAGTGTCGAAGAAAAAAAGGCCAACGGCCCGGCAGATTGCGGTTCTCGCCGTTGTCGGAGCCAATCGCCGGGACGAACCGACGCCAACGCGTTGCGGCGAACTTGCTAATCTTCGGCGTGCACAAACGAAAAAACCCGGCCAACGGGTGTTGGCCGGGCGTTCCCTCGCTTGTCGTCGAACAAGTGCTTCTTTTCCACGGAGTCATTGCACCGTGCCGCCTGTCGAGAGCAGCGGCACGGTGGAGTCGTTCAGCTTACTTACTTCGAGCTGCGAGCCTTCGCAGCACGCAGGAACTTGGCGGGCAGCACCGAAGTGGCGCGAGCCGAACGCGTCTTGGCGGACTCAAACCAGCCCGGCAGTTGACCGGTGCGAGCTTCGCCTTCAGCGACGGGTGCCGGCGGCACGTCGGCCGACGGTGTCGCTGGCTGCGGTTCGACCGGGGTCATGTTGACGGGTGCACCGCCACAATCGGCAGGTGCTACCGGCAGAGCGACCGCGCCACAGGCTGGATCGCAACCGGCTGCACAGCCACCTGCACAGCCGGCACCGCAACCACTGTTGCAGCAACCATCATTGCAGCAGCCGATTTCAACTGGAGTGAACGTGTACTTGCACTTCTCGCACTCGTACTCCTTCATCTTCAGCACGTGCACTTTCTTGACGTAAGCGCACTTGGGTTCGCAACCGCATTCCCAAGGCAACTTGACGCGCGGCACGCAGATCGGCTTGCAGTCAACTTCCCAGCAATGATGCTTGACCTTTTCTGTTTCGGCTTCGACCTTGCAGTAGTAGCTGCATTCCGGGCATTGCACATGGCAGCCGCAGCCGGGCGAGCCCGCACAGTCGCCAGCCATCGCGGGCGCGACGCAGGACAGCGTCATCGCCAACGAAAGCATTGCAAACATCGTTCGAATCATGGTTAAAACGTCCTTATATGTTGAGCAGTCTGGCGTTACTCGAGCCATTCCTACCTTGGAACAGCTGGGATTTCTTCCGACGCATCGTCCGCCGGCAGCCGCAACGGCGCGGCCAGCCGGAGTTTGATTTACGCGACGATTAGAAATCCACCATGAAGCGAGCACCGAGAATGTTGTAGTTTGCATTCGTCAACGCCACGCCACGATCTTCGATGTCGCCGACCATGTAGTTGAATTGCATGCGGCTGTAGGGTGTCCAATGCCAGTTCAGTGCGACGCTCATCGCCGAGCCAACGCCGCCGAAGATGTCGGCTTCGTTGAAGTCTGCGTACGAGTAGCGTGCGGCCACTTGCCAAGCACCCATGCCCCAGCCGGAACCACCGCAGCAGCGATCGACTAGGAAGAAGTTTTCGAACGGCTTCACGCGGCCGATCGTACCCGATTCGCGTTCCCACGGAATATGTTCGCCCGTGATGAAGTACGACAGGTACATGTAGCCGCCATAGAACTGCAGTTCGTCGCGAGTCGCACCGCGGCGTTGCAGCCACGTGCTTTGCAATTCGCCGACCCATTGCAGCGGACCGAGATTGACCACGCCTTCCAAACCAAGCAGCTCGTAGGTGTTAGCACCTGCAATGTTGCCGGTGTCAATCCAGCGGTTGCTGGTACGAGCTTCAGGTCGAGTGCGGAAGCGGCCCGTATTGGCTCCGCCCGCCGTGCCG
>JAGQPK010000051.1 GCA_020426755.1 Planctomycetales bacterium | reverse complement strand
TGTCCGATCTGTCCGATCTGTCCGATCTGTCCGATCTGTCCGATCTGTCCGATGCGACGCGGGCGCGTCGCATCGGTCTGGACCCAGCTAGGTTTAGCCGCGATACAATCCCAGCTGCATCGCGAGGACGAGGTCGTCCGTGTCGAACTCACCGTCGCCGTTCCAATCGCCTGACGACCAATTCGAGTTGCCGGCGACATCGTCACGGTACTCGCCGCGTTGGAAGCAGACCACCAAGTCGCTCGAATCAAACACACCGTCACCGTTCGCATCGCCGGCCAGGCCGCTCGACACATACGACGCCGATTGGCTGTCGATGCCGCTCGACGAATCATCGCTGCCATCATCCCCCATGCCACCTAGCACGGCATCCACTCCGTCAACGTCAAGGCCATTGTCATCGTCGACATCATCTTGACTTTCATCCTCGATGTCGCCTGTGTGCGAATCATCGTCGCTGCCGTCTAGATTATCGTCGCTGCCATTGGAGTCGTCGTCCGAACCATCAAGATTGTCGTCGCTGCCATTGGAGTCGTCGTCCGATCCGTCGAAGTTATCGTCGGACCCATCCAGGTCGTCGTCGATGCCGTTCGTATCGTCGTCCGAGCCGTCGATGTTGTCATCTAGCCCGCCGTCGTCACTGCCGTCGATGCTGTCATGGTCATCTTCGTGCGAATCATCTTCGCCGTGATCAGCTTCACTGTGATCATCGACGTTAGATTCGCCGTCCTGATGATCTTCGCCGGAGAGGTCATCGTCACCGTCCGCGTCATCATCGAGCCCGTTCAGATTATCATCGGTGCCGTTGTCATCCGCTAAATCGTCGAGTGCGCTGCCGTCGTCGGAGAGATCATCACCTGTCGACGAATCGTCAATTGAATCGTCGGACGAACCATTGTCGTCGCCGCTGATGTCGTCTCCACTGACGTCGTCACTGATCGCATCATCGTCGCGTTGGTCGTCCGCTTGATCGTGTTCGGACGAATCATCATCGCCAGATGAATCATCATGTGAGCTGGCACCGCTGAGCGATCCCGAGAGGATCGAGCCTACTTGGACGACGCTGTCGGCAGTAACGGCGGGGAAATCGCCCGGCAACGGTGTGTGGCCATCTTCGTTTTCGTTGCTTAGCTCAAGCTTGCCTTTACCCTTCGCGTTGATCACGATCGAGCCGACGTTGACGCCATCCACTGTCACGCTATGAGTGGATCCTGGTTCAGCATTGCTTACCTTGACTTCGAAGCTCACCTCGGATTGACCGTGTTCACACTCCGACTCGTACTCGACTTGCCCTGTTTCCGACCCCGCCCCCATAAGCGAGATTTCATATTCCGCGGCAATCATGTCGCAGGCCAGCAATTGTCGCTTTTCAAGTTGCTCCACGCGGGCCCACGGGGATCGTTTTGAGCTCGTTCGCTTGTTCCGCTTCATAGTGTTGTGACCTTTACGATGGTGAGTGAAATGAGCCGAAGTGGCCGGGGCAAAAGACAGGTGTCTGCGTCGCCTCTGCAGGGTTGAAGTGCCACGGACGCACGTTCACCGACTTGAAAAACGGCGCGAAGTACGAATTTTTGCCAACACGCTCACGAAACGAGGCGAACCGAGACAAGAGCAGCGAGTTTCCGCCCTGATGAAACCGACGCTAACGCGTTAGCGCGAACTAAGAACCTTGCATGCACAGTTAGGCGGTGGCACAGTTCGCCGCTAGGCGGTGGCCGCGGTTCTCGCTGGGGTCAGAGCCAAACGCCGGGATTAACTGACGCTGACGCGGAACCAACGCCAGGACAGAACCGACGCTAACGCGTTGCGGCGAACTAGTAGTTGCGGCGAAGGCGCGGTGGCCGTTGTCCCAAAGGGGCCGGGCCGTGCGTTTCAAGTTCTTTACCGAAAAAATCCTGCGGAATTGATGTCGGACTGTGGCAGTAGGCAGCACTCCGTTCGTAGGGGAGAATAAACAAAGCATGGCAGAAATGATTCGAGCAACCGATCCGCGTATGCCGCTGGCATCCACGGACCATTCCCTAGTGCGCCGTTTCCGGCGTGGCGAGGACGATGCGGCGACTCAGATCTACCTCCGCTATGCAACCCGCTTGGAACAGTTGGCACGACGCGAGATGTCCGCCAAGCTGGCCGCGCGATTCGACCCCGAAGACGTCGTTCAA
Source organism: Planctomycetales bacterium (assembly GCA_020426755.1). GTDB lineage: Bacteria > Planctomycetota > Planctomycetia > Pirellulales > Pirellulaceae > JAGQPK01. The sequence goes on along the minus strand of JAGQPK010000051.1, from coordinate 11,321 downwards.
TCGGTATTCCGAACTTTCTTTCGTCGCGCGTCGACCGGCACCTACCAAGTTCCTCCCGGGGACGAGCTGTGGCAATTGCTGCTGGTGATTGCGACGAACAAGGTCCGGCACCTGGGGCGTTTCCATCGACAGAGAAAGCGAGACGTGAGCCGCACCGTAGCCACTGCGGCGGCCTCAGGCGAAGAGATCGATACGGGCAACTCTCCGGACCACGCGCCGCTCAAGATACTCGAGTTCGTGGTGGACGAAGCCATGTCGGACTTGCCCGACTTTCAACGACAGATGATTCAACTCCGCATTCAAGGATACACGGCCGAAGAAATTGCGGCCAAGACGCAACGATGTGCCCGAACGGTCGAGCGAGTACTGAAGCGTTTTCGCGACAAAATGACACGGCACATCGAAGGACCGGAAACATGCTGACCGACTTTGCCCGCAGCGAATTCGAGCGTCGTTTGGACGCGGCGGTCGATGCATTCGAACAGCACTGCCGTGACAATCCGAGCGTCGATGTCCGCGACTACCTCCCGCAATTGACCACCGACGAGAATCGCCGCGTCGCTATCGAGCTCCTGTGCGTAGACCTCCAGTATCATTGGCAACGAGGCAACGCGCGCAGCATCGTCGACTACGAGCGTGAGTTTCCCGAGTGGCTCGCGGACAAGCTAGTTCGCGACGAACTGGCCTTCGAAGCCTATCGGCAATCGGTTCGCGCCGGCGAGCCTATTGATCGGGAATCGTTCGCACTCCAATACGGTGTAGATACCCAGGATTGGCCGACGTGGAATACCGCGAGCGATGAATCGCATCTGACCTTCAACGAGCACAATACTCCACGCGAACTACAGGAATGGGAATGGCTCGAGCACATCGATGCGTTCCCCGTTCAGGGCGATCAGGTCGGCGAATTCACGATCGAATGCGAGTTGGGAAGAGGCGCTTTTGCGATCGTCTATCGGGCCAAACAAGTAGACTTGGCTGATCGCCCCGTCGTGCTGAAGATGACGATCGGCAAGAGCATCGAGCCATCACACCTCGCGCGACTCGTACATACGCACATCATGCCGATCCATTCGGTACACAGCCACGACGTTTTGCAAGTGATCTGCATGCCCTACCTGGGCCGAACAACGGTACAGCACGCATTGAACCTGCGTGAAGCGGTGCCGAGAGCACTTGCGAGGAACACAACAGTTCGACCAGGCAATACGACGGCGGGGTTGGAAACCGTTGATGGCTGCCTGAGGATCATCGAGTGTTTGGCGGAGGCGTTGGAGCACTCGCACGGTCGCGGAATTGTTCATAGCGACCTGAAGCCTGCCAATGTTTTGTTAGCGGACGACGGCAGTCCGTTGCTGATGGACTTCAACTTGGCCGACGACTTTTATCAAGGTAATCGCGCCTACCTGATCGCCGGCGGAACGTTACCGTATCTCTCTCCCGAGCATCTTCAGAGCCTCCAGTCAGGTGAGCGTCCCACCTGCCAATCGGATCTGTATTCGCTGGGCGTGATCCTCTACCAACTGTTGGCCGGAACGTTGCCGTTTCCGCATCGTCAGGGCGACTTCGATTCGCTCATCGACCAAATGATCGCGGATCGCCAACAGCCTCAGGGATCGATCCAGACACACAACCCGGACGTGCCACCGAGCATTGGCGCGTTAGTCAGTAAGTTGTTGGCACCCCAAGTATCTGACCGGTACGATTCGGCAACTTCGCTGCTTACGGACCTGCGGCGTCACCGGCAAGACCGCCCGCTATTGCACGCCGAGAATCCATCGTGGTCCGAACGACTGGCCAAGTTTAGCCGTCGACATCCACGGCTCACTAGCGGTTCGTATGTCGGCATGCTCTCCGCCTTCTTGATCGCGGTTCTCGCCCTCTGGTCATACAGTGCTTGGCAACAAGCTCGGTTGACTCGAGCGAACATGCGAATTAGCGAAGTCGCCGAGTCGCTACCGGGACTTCGTGCAATCTACAGTTACCCGGCCAGCGATGCTGCTACGATGTCGGCAGCGAATTTGCGACTGCAAGAAGTGATTGACGAGTATCAGCTTGATGCACCCGCGCAGGGCGGCCCGTTCGTAGCAGTCCATTCACAACTCTCTCCGACGGAGCGTCAAAAGTGGACGGATACGTTGAGCGAGTATCTCTTTCTCGCGGCCACTCACTGGCAACAACAGGGGCGTAATGCGGCAACGCACGAATTACGCCAGCAAGCTTGGACACGCGCGATGCAGCTGAACCGCCAAGCGGACCGCTTGTTGCATGCGTCAACCTCCACTGCAGAGCATCGTTCTGCCGCGATTGATTTGCAACACGAGTGGTTAGTCGAGCAGCTGAGTGACGTGGAGCTGTCAGTTTCCGATCTGACTCACTCGGTCCAGCAGACGCCTGCGGCCAACGCGAGGAACGCAGCAGAAGTCAACCCCACCGTGACATTCCAGGCACCGGCGGACCTTTATCAACAGGCCGTCTTCCATTTGTCGCAAACCGATTTTTCCCGGGCGGTCGAGGCATTGGAACCGTTGCGGGATCGAGCCCCGCATGATCCTTCGGTATGGCTATTGCTAGGGAATGCCTATGCGGGCGCGGAGCGATTTGCGGAAGCCGAAGGTTGCTATAGCGTCTGTCTCTCGATGTGGCCTGAATCGCATTTGGGCCCGCTGTATCGCGGCATCGCGCGGTTGCAGCAGCATCGCGCCGCCGCAGCAATCGCGGATTTCGACTTAGCACTCACTCGCCTACCTGGACTGGTAAGTGCCCTGATAAATCGTGCGGCAGCCCGTGGCGAATTGGGCGATACCGCCGGCGCGGAGGCCGATCTAACTCAAGCGATCGCCTGTGGCGCGACGCAGACCCGCGTCTATTTGCTGCGAGCCAACTTGCGCCGGGAACTTGGCAACCTGCAGGGGGCTGCGGAAGACGAACAACGCGGTCTCGAATTGACACCGACGGACGAGGTCAGCTGGGTACAACGCGGGCTCGCTCAGGCTAAGTTGGATCCGCAGGCGGCAATTCAAGATCTCCTGGAGGCGGCGCGCATCAATCCACGCTCTCGCTTGGCCTGGCGTAACTTGGCCTACGTCTATGGCGAACGACTCAAGGAACTGGAGCCGGCCATCGAGTGCCTGGACCGTTTGATCGTCGATCACCAGCACGCTGACGACTATGTGTCACGAGGTGTATACCGCGCCCGTTTGGGTCACGATCTTGCAGCGATCGCAGACGTGGAAGCCGCGTTGGCACGTGCTCGATCGGCAAAAGTCCTGTTTCAGGCCGCATGTATTTATTCGTTAATCTCTGCGGAGGGACAGCCCGCGGAAGCAGCTCTGGCATATCTTGAGGCGGCTCTGGCGCTTGATCCTAGCTGGTCTCGCGCGGCAAAGCTTGACCCAGACCTCGAGAACATGCAAGCTAGTAGTACCTTTCAAACGATCGTCGCGGCCGCGCAGGCTCGTTACCAGCGTCTGCAGCAAACTCCTCTTTCGCGACCCTTCGTAGCGCCTGATTAACTCTTCACCGACGTAGATGAAACCAGTTGAACCGCGCTCGTCAACTTTGATTTGTTAGCTTTCATCATGCACCACTCGCGACAACCGCCGGGCAGACGACGATTCGTTGTTGGACGCATCGAACCGCTCGAACTGCGTCTGCCGTTGGACGCCGAGAACTGGTTGCTGGCCGAGACGCCCAATTTGACAATCAGCTTTGCTGCAGACGGCACGGAGATCGCTGGCGAAGCGAACTCGATCGAAGACACGTTCCAGTCGCTGGGCCCTGAATGGCGGCAAACGGTGCTGCGTGCCTTCCAAACCTGGTTTGCCGAAACGAATGCGAATTTGGCGATCATCGAAGATCAGGGGCAGCCGTTTGGCTCAAGCGGCCTGCGCCGCGACGACGGGCGGTTTGGTGACATTCGCTTGGGCGCTCGTCCATTGACGGACGACGTGATGGCGATCAGCGTCTCGCATAGCTCGCCAGTCGCCGGTACCTGGGCCGGCGACGTCGTCTTCAATTCAGCTGCCAACTTCCAGTCACTGGATGATCTCTATGCTGTGGCGTTGCACGAAGCAGGACATGTGCTCGGGCTAAAGCACAGTGACGATCCTACGTCAGTCATGCACGTCCACGGCGTGTCCGAAAATGTGCATTTGACGGTCGGCGATATCGATGCGTTACAAGCTCTCTATGGTGCACGTCAGGGCGATGCAAGCGAATCGGAGGCCGGTTTCACGGACAACGATGTCCCACTGCATGCGGCCGAGTTCGAAGCGGGGGAAGCGATTGCCAAACAGGAGGGCACCGCTCCCGCATTGGTCTTCGGTGACTTGACGCAGATCGGCGATATCGACTATTACGAATTAGAGGCCGTCAAAGACTACACGGGTCCGCTGACAATCGAAGTCACCACCGCCGGCATCAGCTTGCTCCAGCCTCGCCTAACGGTTTACGGAGCGCCCGGGTCGAAACTGTTGGGACAAGTCACGACGACCGCAACCAGCCAAGGCCGACTGTTGGTGTCTTTACCCCAAGCCCCCGTCAACCAGAGTCTTTGGATTCGCGTCGATAGCGAAGTGGATGATGTGTTTGCGATCGGCGCTTATTCGCTGGTGGCGACTTTTGATGATCTCAATCGAATCGATGCAGAAACGGTCGATGCCGTCGCTCGTAGTCAATTTCGCCAGTTAAACGCCACGGAATTCGACGATTACTTCGACCTCGACGCCGAACACCTCATTCACGATGATGCTCATACCGACGATGATGCACAAACCGCCAACGCACTGCTGCCACTCCAGGGCTCAGCGATTGTCGTGCGGTATGAGTTCGTGGGCAGCATCTCCGACCTTAGCGATGTCGACGTATACCGGATCACGACACCGCCCGATGCGACGCTCGCGCAGCTCGTCACAATCACCGTTGGCTCGCTCGATGTCGGCGGAATGATTCCCCAACTCCGGCTGCTCGACAACACCGGACAGGAACTTGCCACACAAATTCTCGTCAACGGGAATGGTGAGCTCGTCATACAGGCCACCGGGCTGTCCTCGCAAGCCGACTATCTAATCGAAGTGGCACCGCATGCCGGTTCTCTGATCACCTCTGGCAACTATTCGCTGGGCATTGTCTTCGGCGGTACGGAGGTAGCGATGGATGAAATTGCGGCGGGCACGATTGGCTCCACGGGCCGGCTGCATACGTTCTATGTCGGCACGCCACAGCTTGTGCATTTCGCTTTCAGCGCCACGCACACCGGGCAACAGACCGGGGCGCTACTCGGCCGCATCCACGATGAGTCCGGGCAGATTGTGCAGCAAATCGTCGTCGCGGCCAATGAAACTCGCACGGCCGGCAGCGTACTGCTAAGTCCCGGTACGTATCAGTTTTCCGTTGCGACACTTGTAGAAAACGGGCAAGCACCCGCGACGTTCGCATATTCGTTGCAAGAAGCTGTCTTTTCTGATCCGTTCGGCGTCGATCCGCTGTTGCCCAGTTCAATGGAATTCTCCTGTCCAGACATGACGGGCGTGTTCTGCTATCCGAACGGTGTCATGTCGGTGGACCCGTTCCTGTGGGACCTGTTCGTAACTGACTATTCGGGCAGCTCATCGATTGTCGTCGGTTCTCTGGAGCAAACGTTACAAGAAGCATGGTGGAGTTGGTACCAAGACCAGTCGGCCGGCAATCATGTCCCCGTCGCAGTCGCGGACAGTTATCAAGTCGATCAGGATGGCGATCTGAGTGTGCCCGCCCTGCGCGGACTGCTGTTAAACGATTTTGATCCCGATCTGGACATGCTGTCCGTAGTCGTTCATCAACAACCGAATCACGGCACGTTGCAGCTCGATCGTGATGGCGGTTTCTATTTCCAGCCCGACCCCGGTTACAGCGGACCAGACAGCTTCACCTATCGTACCGCGGATGCTTGGACGCTTTCGCAGCCGGCACAGGTGTCACTGATCGTCATCGGTAACGCGCTGCCGGGCGATTTCAATAACGATGGAATTGTCGATGGCATCGACCTGGAAACGATGCGAGCGGCGATTGGCGGCGAGTTCGATCCGCGTTTCGATTTGAATCTGGACGACGTCGTCGATTCGTCCGACTGGCAACTCATGATCACGGAACGGATCGGCACCACCTTTGGCGATGCCAACCTCGATGGAGTTTTTGACAGCTCCGACATCGTCGTCGTCTTCCAAGCGGGACGCTTCGAAGACACGACCGTCACTGACGTGACCTGGGCGCAAGGAGATTGGGATGCGGATGGACGATTTACGACATCCGACCTGATTCTTGCTTTTCAGACGGGTGCCTACCAGGGCGTAGCCGCCGCGCTCGCCAAATCTGCGTCTGCTCGCAAGGCCGCGATCTATCTAGCATGAAAAGTTCGTTTTTCCTGTCGGACTTACGGCGCCAGTTCCACTTCCCTCTGTACAGGGACAAGTTCATGTGCGACTGGGATGTCGCTTCAAGAACATACAAGCATGAAGAAGGTTTTCATCGATGCATCTGTTTGCACGCCGAAGTACTCGCCGCTCGAATCGACTCCAGTTTGAAACGCTCGACGCCCGCTGCATGATGACGGCGGACCATCAGATATTGGCTGTATCCGACGACGGCTGGGACTGGGGCCATTACGAAGCGGAGCACGCCGAACATGAAGAATGGGAGTCGCATTCCAGCGGCAATCACGGCGGTTCAGTGTACGTTGGCGATTTCAACGGTGATGGCACCGACGACGTTGCGTCACGCGGCGATGACGGTATCTGGAACGTACAGGCCTCCGGCCCAACGGGATATAAGTCGACGAGCTGGGGCAAGTGGTCGACAGCAGCCGGCTGGTCAGAAATCAAGGTGGGCGACGTCAACGGCGATGGTCGCGACGATCTCGTGGGCCGCACCCGCTCCGGCTCATGGTGGGCAGCCGAGTCCACGGGAAGCCAGTTTACGAATTCCGCCTGGGGCAATTGGTCGAGCCGTGTCACCTGGGATGATGTGAATCTGGCAGACGTCGACAACGACGGCGATGACGACCTAGTCGGTCGCACTCGCAGTGGTACCTGGTGGGTCGGTGAGTCGGATGGCGACCGGTTCGTCAATCAAGTGTGGGGCCAATGGTCAGGCCAACAGATCTGGGACGATGTCTCGATTGCGGACGTGAATGGTGACGGCCGCGATGACATCGTGGGACGCACCGGGGGCACCTGGGTTGTCGCCAAGAGCGATGGCAATCATTTCGCAAACGAATCGTGGGGCAGTTGGTCCAATCGAGTACGTTGGGATGATGTCTCAGTAGCCGACGTTGACGGTGACGGTCGCGACGACATTTTGGGTCGATCGAATGGTCGCTGGTGGGTCGCAAATTCCGACGGGCAACGTTTCCACAACGAACTGTGGGGACAGTGGAGTACGCAAGTCAATTGGGAGGACGTCACGATCGTCGACATTGATGACGACGGTCACGACGATGTGGTTGGACGCAGCGGCAACCAGTGGTACGCGGCAAGAAGCAGCACGGATCGATTCGTCAATCAGTCGCTCGGTGCCTGGGTCAATGCCGGCCCGAACGCGAGGTTCCTCGTGGGTAACTTCGCGACGAATCCACCAACCGCCGCCAGCATTGCGGCTGCCGTTAGCGACGACGGCCCGCTGCATGACCTCAACGACGATCACGGCGGGCTTAATGGAACATCGGACGATTCCCACACAGGCGTCGATGACAGCGGTCATCACGGTTAGCTCGCCGTAACGCACGCACTAGCGTCGGTTCTGCCGGGCTGAGTGATAAATGCTGATTGCTGGTCTTGGGAATGTTGAATGCTGACGAAACGTGGCTTCCAATTTCAGCATTCCGAAATCAATGTCGGCGCCCCGAGCGTCTAACCTGGCGGCCAACTCAGAGATCGGCCGCCCAGAATGTGATAGTGCAAATGCGGCACAGCCTGTCCGCCGTCGGCACCACAGTTGACCACGACGCGGTAGCCAGATTCGGCGAGCCCAAGTTCGCGCGCTAGATTGCGTATGACAAGCCAGAGATGACCGATCATGGCAGCGTCGGTATCGTCAAGCGTCTCGACCGACTCGATTTCCTTCTTGGGGATCACAAGCACGTGAGTCGGTGCTTGCGGACTAATGTCATGGAAGGCCAGACACCTGTCATCCTCGTAAACTTTCTGGCAGGGTATTTCGCCGTCAATGATCCGTTTGAAGATCGTCTTCTCACTCATCGTTCACGCACTTCTTTCATGCTGTTGTCTGGAACTGGGGGTGACGCAGACTGCCTGGCCGTTAGCTCGATCGCCTCAGCAGCGACCAATTGCGGGATGGCGGCGACGATCGGGTAGAGCCAATTACCGTCGAGCGTGCAGAGGCCGTCATCGATGGGCTGCTGCACACGCGTACCCACTCGCGTAAACACCGTGCCGGCCACGATTTGTTCGTTGAGCGCACGGCGTTCGTCGCCAGTCATACGACGTAGATTCTGTCCCGAGAACGGACAGCGGAGAGTTGCCAACCATTGATCGTCCATGCGGTCGATTGTACACGCTGGACGATTTGGCCGGACGGGTCTGGCGAGTACGTTAGACCTGAGATTCTTCCGGCTTGGCGGTCTTGCGGCGACGCGTCTTACGTTCGGCGGGCTGCGAAACCCATTCCTTCGTCAGTGACTCGAACACTTCAGGTGATTCGTACCGGACGATATTCTTTCCTTCGGACATCGGTCCGATTAGGCCTCGGAACACGGGCAAGCCCCGCAGTGCCAAGTCCGTGCTGCAATCGTCAACGCCGATTTGCGTGTGCATCTCCATTAGCGTGTCCTTGGAACCATAGTCACGGATTCGCAGTTGGCCGTTGGTTCCGCGAGTGACGACGCGAAAGGTGTCCTTCTTCATGGTGAATCTTCCTTCTCGTTATGTTTGACTGCTGGGGCGGGGGATTGGCGTGACACTGCGGCAATTTGAATTGGGTCTCCTGCAATGATCGGTAGACCGCTAGCACTAGACGAATGATTTCTTGCGCGACCGCATACGAGCAACAGTCGGAGAAGCCGGACCATTTGGCACGTTCGACCAGTCGTCTGAGGTGACCCAAGGGCAAGCCCCTGTCCCCCTCGGTTGGTATTCTTCTCGTTAGGGGCCGTGGGTACCCTTGCCACCACGGGATTTGGCAGGTAAAGATATAAAACGATTTCCGGAGGGTAAGCGAATGGCTAGCAGGCTGATTCGAAATCAGTTGCCGGGTGACCGGTTGCGGGTTCGAGCCCCGTGCCCTCCGCTCTGCCACGGTTTGGTGACTCAACAGGTCCGCTGTGGCACCGAAATCTAGAAAGCCGCCAGTTTGCCGTTGAGGTGACTGGCGGCTTTTTTTGGTTCTGGCCTCGTCAGTTTCGGGAGCAATTCCGAGAGTCGATTGAGGATTTCGGAATGACGACTTTGGATTGATGAATGACAGAGTGTTGCAGGGGTTGGAACTTCTACATTCAAAACTCAGCAATCGTCATTCAGAAATCGGCTCACATCGCGTCTTTCGGCGAACTTGGCAACGCGTGTCGATCAACGACAGCAAACCGAGCAGTCCCAGCGCCGCGGACCAAATCGTGCTGGGTTCGGGCACAATCGACGCATTGACGGTTGGCCGTTCGAACCCGCCGTCTTGCAGCGCCACCACGAGATCGCTCGACGTGAATTCGCCATCTGCGTTCCAGTCTCCAGAGCCCCATGTCGCCGGTTGTTCAGATTCATAGCGGCCCGCGGCAAACACCTGCACGAGATCAGACGAATCGAATCGACCATTCAGATCCGCATCGCCCAACCAGGTTTCCTTGAGCTGATGGACCCAGATTCGTAAGTCGTGCTGGTCCATGAAGCCATCTTCGTTCAGATCGTAGAACTCGATGTTGTTGTGTGTGCGAATGGCGCGAGCGAGATGATCGACGTCGTCCACATCCAACTGCTCGTCGCCGTCCAAGTCGCCAGCGGCAATGTGAATATCTTTGATCGTGATCAATCTCAATCCCTGCATGCCCGGTGGATTCCAAGCGCCGTCAAATTGTTTGCCAAAGGCATACCTGGGAAAGTCGACGCCGATCTCCGTGAGCTGAAAGCCAACCGCTGAAGTCGCTAGATCGAACGTATCGCCGGGCCGTGGCAGGTAGATCGATACACCTGGGCCAAGATCTTGTAGCGGCGTCGTCCGCACACGCAACCACCCCGATATTGTGAGCATTCCCGTCGCGGCAACCTGATCGTAGCCCGTACCAGGCTCCGGTCCCAACAACTGCCAATCGACGCCGCCCCACACATAGGCGTCGCCATCAATTTGCAGCACCGCCGTCTCACGTCCGTTCACAAAGTCGGTAGGCGCGAGCGTCGCTGCGGTGGTCACGTCCGTGATTTCGCCCCCCTGGCCTTTCTGCGTTGCAATTTCTTGCACTTCGAGTCGTCCGGACAAACAGCTTGAGAACGGCAAGCCGGCGTTGAATTCCAACCGCCGTACTTGCAAGGTGCTATTGTCCCCGGAGCAAATGCGCGAATCGCCGTCACCGAGACTGATCGTGTCAAAAGTGGCAATTGAAGTTGCCACATAGAACGTTGAGGCCCCCGACAATGACAAGGAACCTGTTGAGTGAAAGCTTCCGTTCTCAACGCGAAACTGTGAGCCATCAGTGAGCTGCACGGCACTATCCTCGGCCAACATTTCGAGTGTCCCGCCCTGCTGCACGACGGTGGCGCCGCCGGACAGCGACAGCTCACTGCCAATCTGCATTGGCCCGTCTGGTCCCAGGACTAGCTGGCCTTCCCACGACGGCGCTGCGTATTGATTGTCGATGACAACACGCTCAGCAGTCAGCTCATTGGCGTAAACTCGACCGCCGTTCGTGAAAGTGAGCTGCGCCGTCGTCCCCTGCCCTGCAGTGTCTAGCTGTGGAATGTCATTGGCAGGGTTGTCGCCCCAATTCGACGGTTCCGACCAAGCGGTACTCGGATCACTAGGGTCGATCGAGTTTAGCTCGCCCGTGCCGGCTCCAATCCACGTCAATGTCTCGGCAATGAGCGTCGTTGGTGCGCACGATAAGCAAATAAGCACAAGCCCGACCCGCAGCAGATTCACGGCGGTTGTCAGAAGCTCACAGCTAGTTCGACGTGGTGGCATACAGGCAGACTCCTTCTATTAGTTTATCCTGCCAACGCCTAACGTTTGTGACAACGCAATCTCGGTCACTAGTCATTCGCCGCAACACCTAAGCGTCGGAGAACCGCGGCTGGCGCCCAATGGCACTCAGTTTAGTTTCGTGGCAAGGCAGTCCCCCATAA
>JAGQPK010000519.1 GCA_020426755.1 Planctomycetales bacterium | reverse complement strand
GAACTGGCGCACGACGTCAAAGCTGACATCCGCCTCCAGCAACGACTGTTCGACCAATGCCAAACCTTCGCGCATGTTGGCCTCCGTCAAGGTGCCCTTGCCGCGCAAAGCGCGAAAGGCAGATGACAGGCCATCTTGCAACGATTCGAACATCCGTCGACCAATTCCGTGAAGTCAGCGTGGAAAACACTGCCCCCAAGTGCCAGCAGCACTCGGCGCAGCTCCCCCCACTATGTAAGGGATATGTAACGAATCGAGCATTCTAGCCGAAAACCTCGCCCCTTGTAAATGGTCGTCCATGTCAGTTGAGGCCCTAGTTTCACTCGGCTGCGCCGCCCCCAGCACGCTCGCGTATTTGGACTAGGCTGGCTGGCTTGCCCAGCTTATTTGCTTGCCCTGCCCGTCGGCTGCGGCGCGCTGCTGAAAAAGCTCTTTTCTGTCTCGGTCGTCTGCCGAAGAATTTCGAGACGAACCGGCCAAGCCGTTGTGTCATGGAAACACAGCGAGGTTGGCGAAAATGTGATGTACGTTTCCGGAGTGGTGAAAGCGGGGGGCCGCTAGCACTTTGGCTGACGGTTGCCAGGCTCTCATATTCGGCCAACGTTCATCGCGTCGGCGTCCTTTAGATCACGACGCCGATTCAGAAAGGGGGGGACTGTGTTTCGCAACTTGGTGATTGCTCCATTGCTGGTGTGCCTGCTCACGCATGCCGCCTACGCCCAATCCTGGGCAACCAAGATGTTTCAGACGACGACTCACGACTTTGGTACGGTCGCTCGGGCCGCCAAGTCGGATTACGTGTTCGAAATTCAGAACATTTTCAAGGAAACCGTCCATATTTCGGGCGTGAGAGCCAGTTGTGGCTGTGCCATTCCGTCGGTGGTGAAGCCGACCCTGGCGACCTGGGAGAAGGGCGGGATTCTTGTCGAATTCAACACGCGGGCTTTTCTGGGCCAGCGTAAGGCGACGATCACCGTGACGATTGATCAGCCTTACTACACGGAAGTGCAGTTGACGATCACCGGCTTTATTCGCGGCGACATTGTCATTGATCCAGGCACCGTCAAGTTTGATGGAATCGAGCAAGGCGACGAAGCGACGCAAACCGTCAATGTCAGCTATGCCGGCCGCACCGACTGGCAGATTGTCGACGTTCGCAGCGCCAACCAGAACCTGATTGTTGAGCCCACAGAAATGCAACGGGCCAATGGCCGGGTCGACTATCAATTGAAGGTGCACCTGCGACCGGACGCGCCATCGGGCTACTTCAACGACCAAATGGTGCTCGTGACCAATGATTATCAACAGCAACAAATCCCGTTGCGAGTGGAAGGTCATGTGGTTGCACCACTATCCGTGAGCCCCTCGACACTCAATCTTGGCGTGATTCAGCCTGGCCAGTCGATCACTCGTAAGCTGGTAGTGAAGGGCAAGAAGCCGTTCCGTGTTACCGACATCAAATGCGGTGATGCGAACTTCGCTTTCGAGCCAACTGACGAAGAGAAGGTGTTGCACATCATTCCGATCACGTTTACAGCGGGGGCTGAACCCGCGCAGATTTCCCAAGAAATCACCGTGGAAACCGACTTGAATGGCGGTAGCACGGGTGCGGTCTTGGCCACCGCGACCGTCCGTGACTTGGAAAGCTAGAAGCCTTAATTCGCACGGCCGACTAATCAAAGCCCAGGACTTGTTCTGGGCTTTGCTCATGCGCGACAGCCTATTTATCCAAGCCTCGAATTGAGAAATGATACAGCTGTCGCACTTCTTCAACGCTGCGTTCGCTCAGTCCATACAGTTGTTCTGTGACCTTGGTAGGTTCATCGACTGCATTCGCCAGCAGTAGGTCAAACTTTCGCTGTAACAATTCATCCAATCGACCGTTAGTACAGCGAGCGTGTCCAGTTGGGTACATCACGCGTCCGCTCGAGCACCGCGTGCCATTGTTCAACTCGACATCGACTTGTGTTGGAATTCCGTCTGGGTAGTCACGGTCAAACTCAGGACCTCCATGTCGGAATTCGATGCGAGACATCAGCTCGCGCGTCAGCGGATGAAAGAGCGCTGCGTCGTCGTAATCGGCAGGGACGAGCATCAAGTCTTCCCATGATGTTCGTTGAAGTTCGTAACATTTACGCAGTAGCGTCGCGATGATGTACACCATCGAGTGGTCCGCCGACTGCCGCGTGCGCGGATCCCGTTTGGCCGGATCGCCAATGATGCCGTATGCCGGTTGATAGATGAGTATCTGTAGCCGTTTCCAATTGTCAGGTGTCTCGGCAAACGGTGGGTGCTTCCCCAGTAAGTCGATAACGGCTTGGATTGCGCCGGCCGACTGATGTTCGTACAGGCCCAGTTTGAAATGCATACCCATAATGGCAAAGTCACTGCCGCTGCTGCTGAGCGCCAGATCGAACGGACTTGTATGGGGCTCAGCCGGCGGTTCGAACAAGCAGAAGACTGCTTGTGGATTGCGGAAAATGTCTGCCGGTCCGACAAAGCCGCGTTTTGCGCGGTGCACGCACAGCACGGCCGCTTCCGCACTAATCGCCGCCGACGCGCCCTTGGAATCCGAAAGCTGGTGGCCGGCCCGAATTGCCCGGAATGGCACGTAGTGCGCCACGACCAGGCCAATTGCCGACTCAATTTGGTCGACGGTCGCCCCGGTCAATGCTCCATAGACCGCTGCCGAAGCAATCGCACCGTGCAATACATGGTCAATCTTGTAGTCCTTCAGCCCGAACACTTCCGCCAAACGGCCGCGAATCTCATCCAGGCAGAGCATCGCTCGCAGCAACCGCCGCCCATCATGTCCACCCACTTGGGCACCTGCCACGGCGACGGGGTAGAAGTCGTTGTGGCCAAACTCGCCACGCGTGGCGTGGCGGGCGGGGTTGTAGCCAAAGTTGGTACCGTTTGAGTCCCATTCGCGTACCGCCGAACTGTTGGCGACGACCGCCTTTTCTGGATGTGCCGCTTGATGTGAGCCAAAGCAGTAAGCGCCACCGACGGGAGTAACGTAATCGAGAGCTTCGTCCCGCAGTACCCGCGGTGCGTTCGCTCCCAGTGCCAACGCCGAGATGCCGCAAGCGACGCTGTCGATGTGGAACTGTTCCAAACGGCGGATTACCTGCGGATCAACCGTGTCATCTTCGCTGAAGATGAATGTACGGGCATATTCTGCGAGGCCATGTGCTTGATTCGTATCGCGACCTAGTAGGAATTCTAGTGGGGGCATGTGTGTAAGTCGTAAGTGGTAAGTAGAGCAGTGACCGGGCGGTGAAGTTTAGAGGATTGGGTGGCACGGTCGCAACACCGCGGGGGTAAACGCGACCATCCTCTGTGCGCTCCTCGCTCTTGATTCTCATCATCGCGCCTGCGCTACTTTCTGGTCTATAGTTCCAAAAGGAAACGCGGTGAGGTGACGTGATCCGAGTCGACGTGGCCGGTGTCGGCGGGACAACATGACCGCGATGCCATTTCGCCACTTCGGGGTAGCTTGGCTCGCAAGAGTGGAGGACTGTTCACGACCGCCTCCGCGGACGGTGGCTTAGGGTTCAACTGATAATGAGCACTTCGATCTACATCCTGATCTGGCTCGTGCCGTCGATGCTGGTAAGCATCCTGATCGGCGCGTACGTCGGTTATGGTTTTGCGCTGCGACGGCATGGCGATCAGATTCGAGATGAGCGCCGCAAGACGCTCGAAGCCTTGCAGAGCGTTGTTCAAAGTGCGGAAGAATTAACCTCCGAAGTTGACACTCATAATTCCGAACTCGAATCAGTGGGCCGCACGGTCGGCGATCTTTCCGCGACGGGCGAATACGAACAGATCAAGCAAACGCTCCTGCATCAAATCTCTACTGCGATTGAATCCAATCGACGTCTCGAGAACGATCTGGTTTGCACTCGATACCGCCTGGAAGAACAGGCGCAGGAACTCGATCGCACACGCATGGAAGCTCGCATGGATATCCTCTCGGGTGTCGGCAATCGCAAGGCATTTGACGAAAGCCTGAAGTTCATGTTGTCGAAGTCGCAGCGACGACGCGAGACGTTCGCTCTACTACTGATTGACGTTGACCATTTCAAGTGGATCAATGACACGCACGGGCATCAATCGGGTGACCAAGTCGTGCAGCGGTTGGGCAACACGCTTAAATCGGCGATTCGACCTGGTGATCATATTGCCCGCTATGGCGGTGACGAATTCGGCATCTTACTGGAAGGTGTCGACAATCAAGTCGGTGCGATGGTTGCACAGCGTATTCGCGACAAGGTCGAACACTGCAACTTTGATGTCGGCCTGAACGATGCACGTGTGGCCGTTACACTCAGCATGGGTATGGCGATTTCCGCCCCAAGCGACACGCCGGAAAATCTGCTCCGACGGGCCGACGAGGCGCTCTATCGATCAAAGGAAGCGGGCCGTAATCGACTGACCGTGTACGAGGAACGGCCAGCCGAAGTCGAACATCTGCAGGTCCACTAACTCAAGCGTGCTTCCA
>JAGQPK010000518.1 GCA_020426755.1 Planctomycetales bacterium | reverse complement strand
AGCCGCAGGGCGGTGTCGTAGCCCCAGACGGCGGTACCTTAGGCACAGGGAAGTGCCTTATCCACAGGGCGTACCTTAGCCGCAGGACGGTGCCTTAGCCCGGAGGGCGACGGATCCTTGCCGGTGGTGTAAACCACCGGACGGTTGACTTCAGACCCTTTAGCCCGGAGGGCGGCACATGAATGGTGTCACTCCCAGAGATATTTGCGGTCATACTCGATGTCATGGTCCGTGAGCATCTTCAAGTACTCATCTTGAAAACTTTGCTTGTTGTGATGTTCCATCTGCTTTTCGATGTAATCAATCACGGCATCCACCTTCGAACGGCTAACCGTAAATGCGCCGTAGCCATCTTGCCAATGAAATGGCCAACGCCTTCCTTGCTCGTCGTTGATATGCTTGCTTGTACTTGCCTTGAGTTGTCACACGAAATCAGCGACGGCGATTTTAGCTGGAATGCGGAGCAGTAGATGGGCGTGGTCGATGTACCCACCGATTCGCAGCGCATGGCCTCCTAAGTTGCTTGCCGTTCCGGCCATGTAGCTCCAGACAGTTGCACGGAAGTCCCGGTCTTCCAATAAGGGACGGCGTTCCTTGGTGCTGAAGACGATGTGATATAGCAGTTGTTGATGAGATGCCATGGCTAAAACCCGCTTCGTTCAATGTGTCGCCCGCCGGGCTTGAGGGTATGCGTAACCGGTATCCGGTGGTTCACACCACCGGCAAAGATATATCGCCCTCCGGGCTGTTGAAATAGCCTTGAGACCGTGAGGTGATCGAAGGCACATGGTGTCGTTTGCCCATCTTCGCGCGATGCGTCTAAAACGATTTGCTCAATCCGCAATGGAAGAACCTGACAGGTGTAGATTTGAGAGTTCATGCCTCCGGAGGTTGATCGCACTGATTCAATCTGAGACCATACTCATCGCCGCTGCGCAATTCGGGGCCAAAGGGACGTAGACGTGACCAACACTAAGAACAAGCGATTTAGCTGGAGCCTTCGTACGATGCTGGCTGGCACGCTTGTAATCGCACTTTTACTTAGTTGGTCTGGCCGCCGGCATCGACTTGTTTCGTCATGTGGAGATGCAGGTTGGCGAGTCTGCTACGAGTATGAATGTGACGAAGATGGACATGAGAACATTACCATCGACAGTGCGAACAATTCTGTCGTATGGCCGACGCCCCATGGACCCGAATTACTGAGGAAGGGTGTCGGTTTAGCATATTTCAACCAGATACGCGGTATCACCCACATCAAGTTAAACACTGAATCTGACCATCGACTATTCGAGTCATTATCTTCGCAGCCGAGTATCACGTTCCTCTGCATTCATGACGGAGGACTCGAATGGCGTGATGTCAAAACCATTGCCGCGCTACCCAATCTGAAACTTCTGCGCATTGAGCAAGCCGCACGGGCATGTCTGACTGCCGATGAAGTACGCAGACTGGCGACGTTGCACCCCGAATGCGAGCTTTACATTGGAAGAATGGAGCCACCGCCCGAGTAATCTGAATATCGCTTCGGTAACAATCATCTCAATGCGCTCAGTGCGTTACTTCGAACGAGCGTCTGCCAGAAGACAGATTCACTTTCGCAATTTAGCTTCGTGCGTTCGAAGTGAATCGTCGCCGTCAGTGCGCGGCATGTGTGATGGCAACATGTGCAGCCAATCAAGTGACCCGACTTCGTCCGTAGAGCCACTTGCCCAACTGCCCACGGTGACGCAGTCCGAAGCACTTGTCCCCTCGATCGCCGCACCCGATAACGGACGGTCCATTTGCTCTCTATGTTTCCGGCCAGAGGCCAGCTCCACCTACGTAGGTTTGGTGGCCGCTCACGCCGACCGGAATTGGCTCACTTGGGGCCCCGATGTCGTCCACTACCCGCACTCAGCAAGGGGAAGGTCTGTAGTTTGCCGCGAGCGAGTCGCCCGGTATCGTCGGCTGCACAACGTCTGGTTCGACCTGCGCGTCGGTGTGTCGGACTGGGGGTAGTTCGCGGTCGGCAGGCTGATGTGCCTCGTGACCGACATAGTGGCGATTTAGGCGTCGCGTCGTCGCTGAGCAAAAGCAATCTGGGATGCACAGCCATTCGCCGAATGATAAAACCGTTTCTGGCGTGATCACGCAAGTCGATCGTCTAGGTGCATCGCGTTAAACTGCTTCAGCCTGAGAATCCAAGCGAACCGACCGAAACTAACTCTGATCGATGGGGTTGCGGTACCATTCGTAAAGTTGCAATCCGTCACGTGGAATGGAGCAAACGACTATGAACCAATTTCCGGTCAATCAGCATCGGCGCTTCTTAAGAGTCCATACGATAATGGCCGCCGCGATTGTCGCGTTAGGCATCGCGACTGGTCATCAGCAATTGTTGGGGCAGCCGCCGGCTTCGCAGCGGCGTGACGAGATCTTCCATTCGTTTCCTCGGGTCATGCTTGTTTCTCGCGACCCGGTGCAAGTCGAGCTTGCCCTTACGACTACACAAAAGCAAGCGGTTAAAGGTCTACTTGATGAACTCAGACCGACGATCGTTGAGGCAAGAAAGGACGGTGACAGTGATAAGCTGCTGCGAATTGTGACGAGCGCGTCGGTAAGCCTGGCCGGACTTCTGAGTGACGACCAAAACGCGCGACTCAACGAGATTTTTATTCAAGCAAACGGTCCCAATGCACTCTTGGATGCTCAAGTTAGCAAACGGCTCGAACTAACGGACGACCAAATCAAGTTATTGGCTGCGGCACGTGATGTGAATCAACGTTCCTACGCCGAAGTCAAAGCGGCCCAAGGCAACTTCCGCGACCTTTCAAAAGCGAGGCGGCTGGAGTTGGCAAATCAATACGCGGAGATTCGTCGTCAAGCCATCGAACGCATGCTCTCCATCCTAAGCGAGGCACAACGCGAACGAGTGCAGGCGATGAAGGGTGCGAAGTTTCAACTACCTGTGTCGATAAGCGGTGGATCAACTGTCCAGCCAACAGCGTGGGCACCTTGGTAGCAAATTGGTAGTGCCGTCCCCGGTCCAGAGACGCATGCTGCCCATTTGGGGCGATTCCCGGCCGATGTCAAGTCGCGTCGGTTGCAGGCCATCTTGTTCACTTTCGGGCAGATTGTGGGGCTGCCAACCTGCTTCGTTCACATCTACCGAAGCGCCGAATGCTCAAGGGATGCGATCAATTGGCATCACCCCAGCGTGCAAATGTGGGCTCCACCGACGCAAGTCGACCTGGCATCGATGGATCGGGTGGCATCGCGCGGCCCGGGCAACTCAACGCGGCGAAAGCCACCAACGCACCAATGTCGGTTCGTCATTGTGCAGCTAAGCAAGCTGCGTCGGTACCATCATGCGAGCGCATGAAAGCTCGGCAATCGCTTACTTGAAGAGCGTTAAGACAGCCTCCTACCCGCTCTTCAGGAACGGTTGATCAATGATGATTCTAAGGAAGCGGGGCCCATTGGCGGCCGTCGTCCGAACCTGGTACGACGATAGCCCCGCGCGAATGTCTCACATCCGGCAGGGCAAAAGGATTGGGGAAATTAAGGCAGTCGTCGCTTGACGTGATAAACGCAACCCACAACCCCTGAGATGAGTACGCCGTAGAGCAAGGCCGATGGTTCGGGGATAGCAGCATTAGTGATGAAAGTCATAGTCTGGATGCCCGCCACCCCCGCGTCCCATGATGCGGTTGACGTTATGCCATCCTTTATGCCAAGACTCGCGAATGTGCCCGCCGCGGTGATTGTCCCGGATATGGGAGTGTCGTCAACATAGTCTTTGGGAAGGATGATGAATGCGCTGGCATTCTGCATTCCCACGGAGCCGCTCCCCGGGGTTACTGTACCCACGAAGTTGAAGAAGCTCGGCGAAGGATTGTTGAAGTTAAACGTCACGCCAGTAGGGGAGAAGAAATCAAAATCGCCAGTGATGGCGTTCCACAGGTTAGACTGACCTCGAACTCTCCCGACGGTTGCAGGCGTAGCGGAGGACCTTGTACCGAGCCCTGTTGTGTTGACCGATGGTGTAACGTTCTTTCTGTAAAAGCGCAGTCAACTTGAAATTACTGCGCGTCCACGACAGTCACCAGCGGGTGTTGAAAAGTTGTGGGCCAATGTTGATCTTCTTTTCGCAAGTCATCACTCAAGCGAAAGGAGACCCTCATGGCCCACGACGATCAATGTACCGCGATCAACGACGTTCTCCAACTCCTGGCAGATCAAGGCTTCGACGGCATGGCACAGGCGAGCGGATCGCTTACTCGGCCAGATGGTGATGAAATACCATTCCACGGCACCGGAGATGTCAGCATGGTTGGAGACGAATGTATCCGAAGGCCTCACCGTCTTCGAGCCTCCCGCCTCGTTACGTCGTCGCTTACGCATGACCAACGTGCTGGAGCGCATGAATCAAGAGATCAAACGCCGCACGCTCGTGGCCACGCTGTTCCCCAATGAAGCCTCGCTGTTGCGACTTGTCAGCGCCGTCCTCAGTGAGCAAAGCGAAGAATGGGAAACCGGCAAGGTTTATCTC
>JAGQPK010000517.1 GCA_020426755.1 Planctomycetales bacterium | reverse complement strand
CGACCACCGCGGACCTGCTGGCAGTGCCGGCCAAACAAGATTGAGCCCGCCTCGCCTCGGAAAGGTGGAAACCGCACTAGACGCGTTTGGGCGAAACGCTACCATACGCAGCGCCCGAGTCGGTGAAGATACAGTACGCAGCGCCTTCCGGGGCGTAAGAATACGAATTCTGGTTTCGAGCGGTTGGCTCGATCGATCAGCGAAGTAACAGGAGGTTACGCATGTTGAGGACACTTGCCCGTCGACAGACGCGATGGATGGGAATCGCGATCGTGGGATGGCTCGCAAGCGGACTTGTGGCAAGTGCCGAGGCACAGGTTGACGGTCGCAGTAGCAACCGGACGGCCCGGTCGATGCGTTCCACCGCTGCGCCTTCCGGCGTCGCTCCAGCCAGTGCGACGAGCACTTCGGTAGCCGGTGGTCGGCAGCAAATCGACTCGATCTATCGCATGGCTTCACAAGCCAAGTCGGTGGGTAAGAGCAAGAGTGCGCTGACCGAATGTGATCGCCTGGCGGCAACCGGTTTGGACGCCGAAAACGATCGCTACCTGCGTCGCCTCCGCGGCTGGTTGCTAAATCGCCGTGGCGAAGCCTATGCACTTTCAGCAACCCAGGCCATGGAAGACGGCAACGACCGCGACGCTCAACAGCGTGAGCTGCAGGCGGTCGCCGATTACACTGCCTCGATCGAATCAGATCCGCAGTGGCGTGCTTACCATAATCGTGGTGTTAGCCGCGCCATGTTGGGCGAGTACGATGACGCGTTGGCCGATTTCTCAGCGGCGATTAAGTTGAAGCCCGATTATCCGAACACGCGGTTCAACCGCGCCGAGCTGCTGCTGGAACGCGAAGCGTATGCCGAAGCAGAACGCGAATACACTTCGGTGCTAGAGCTGGACCCGAACGACGCAGATTCGTTGATCGGCCGCGGACACGCTCGGTTCTATCTGGCTAACTTCGACGGTGCACTGGAAGACTTCGACGAGGTCATTCGGCGTCAGCCGGAGAATGCGGTCGCTTACGCCGATCGGGCAGACCTGTATGCCTATCTGGGCAAGTGGGAGTTCTCAGCTCAAGACTACCGCATGGCCGTGAAGCTCGACCAAACCCTAGGCCGGGCCTACCAGAGTGCCGCTTGGTTGATGTCAACTTGTCCGGACGACAATTTCCGCGACGAAGCCTTGGCGCTGCGAGCGGCCAAGCGGGCCATCGACTTGGATGGGCAGCAAGACTACCGCTATCTGGACACGCTGGCAGCCGCACATGCGAACGCCCGGCAGTACCCTGACGCGCTCAAGGCCATTCAGGCGGCGATGAAGGTCGCCCCCGATGCCGTGCGTCCGGAACTTAAGGACCGGATGACGCTCTATCAAGCACAGCGACCTTTCCGTGACACAGCCGTTCGCTAGTGGATTGGTGTGCGGCTCGATTGTGAGTTCGGTGGAAAACGACAGCCGCGATTCTGGTTAAATTTGGACAGATCGCGCCAGGATCCAACCGACGCTAATGCATTACAGCGAACTGACGCGGCGTCTTGGCGCAAGCTGGACCGGTTGACTAGCTGTACTGCGAAGATTAGGCAGAGTTCGCTGCGGTGCAAATTGATGGCGAGCGAGCGTTTCGATTCATTGACGAAACGGGAAAATCTCTGTTAATCAGCCCTTTCCGAGTAGTCGAAATGGATTAAGATGTTTATATTCGCCAGCCAGACGTCGATTTGACGGCGGCTACCCGAGTGGATTTGCTCGGGGCTGCCACACATGGTCGTTCCGTATTTAATGTGTATTGATAATGCGTGTGGAAGACGCGGGCGTTGGCAATGCACGTTGTATGTGTCGCGGCGTTCTCGAATGCACTGCAAGAGTGGTGTGGGCGAGAGCGACGTCAGAACGTGATCGGCGTTGAAAAGAGGAAGTGTCCCTGATCGGCTGGCAAAGTGGCGGTCGCAAGACGGTGGGACCGATTTCCGGCAGCATGGAGTTGGCTCCGGAAGTGTGAATCGTAATTCGTTCGACGGCGGTTGAATTGAAGCGAGGGCTTACAGCCTTCACTGACCGTGCGACGTTCGTAGTTGACCGTTCGTCTATTTTTTCTTTTTCGTCACCTCTAAAATACGACTCTTAGACTTCATATGGACCTGCGCAAAGTTCGAAACATCGGTATCTCGGCTCACATCGACTCGGGCAAAACGACGCTCAGCGAGCGAATTCTCTTCTACACTGGACGTATCCATAAGATGGAGGAAGTCCGGGGTGGTGGAGATGGAGCCACCATGGACCATATGGAGTTGGAGAAGGAGCGTGGCATCACGATCACGAGTGCCGCGACTTATGTCCAATGGGACGATCACCATATTAACTTGATCGACACCCCTGGCCACGTGGACTTCACGGTCGAAGTCGAGCGCAGCTTGCGCGTGCTGGACGGTGCCGTGCTGGTGCTGTGTGCGGTCGGTGGCGTGCAGTCGCAATCGATTACCGTGGACCGCCAAATGAAGCGGTATCACGTGCCGCGGTTGGCGTTCGTCAACAAGATGGACCGCACCGGCGCGGATCCCCGCAAGGTGGCCCAGCAGTTGCGCGACAAGTTGGCCGTCGATGCCGTGATGGTTCAACTGCCGATGGGCGCTGGCGAGAAGTTTGCCGGCATCATCGATCTGGTTCGCTTCAAGGCTTGCTACTTCGATGGCCGTGACGGTGAAAAGGTCCGCTTCGAAGAGATTCCAGCCGAGTACATGGACGAGGCGACAGAAGGTCGTCAGGCCATGCTCGAATCGTTGTCGATGTACAGCGATGAGTTGATGGAAAAGCTGCTGTCCGAAGAGGAAGTCTCGGAAGATCTGATTCATCAGATTCTGCGCGACACCGTGCAGGCCGAAGAGATCACGCCCGTGTTCCTGGGCACCGCGTATCGTAACAAGGGCGTCCAATTGCTGTTGGACGCGGTTGTACGTTACTTGCCGTCGCCGCTGGAACGAGAAATCAAGGCTCGCGACTTTGAAGATCAGACGAAATCATTCCCGCTCGAACCGGATCCCAAGAAGCCGTTCGTGGGCATGGCTTTCAAGATCGTCGAAGATCCCTACGGTCAGTTGACCTTCACCCGCGTTTATCAGGGTACGGTCGAAAAAGGCGCGATGTACTACAATCAGCGTACTGGCAAGAAGGAACGCTTCAGCCGGATTCTGCGGATGCACGCCGACAAACGCGAAGAAATCGATTCCGCTCAGGCCGGTGACATCGTGGCCATCATGGGCGTGGATTGTGCGAGCGGTGATACGTTCGCCGCGGAGCCGAAGATGTGCACGCTGGAAAGCATGTTCGTGCCCGAGCCCGTTATCAAGGTGGCGGTGACGCCATCTCAGCGAGCTGATGCGGATCGTCTCGGCAAAGCGTTGGCCCGTTTCCGCAAGGAAGATCCAACATTCCGCGTGATGACGGACGAGGAAACCAACGAAACGATTATGGCCGGCATGGGCGAGTTGCACTTGGAGATTTACGTCGAACGCATTCGACGTGAATACAACGTGCAGGTCGAAGTGGGCGCTCCGAAGGTGAGCTACCGCGAAGCGCCGACCAAGTTGGCCGAGTACAACTTCAAGCACAAGAAGCAATCCGGTGGTTCCGGTCAGTTCGCCCACATTGTCGGACATCTGGAGCCATTGCCGGATGATGCGACCGAAGACTTTATCTTCGAAGAGAAAATCGTCGGCGGTCGTATCCCGAAAGAGTACATTCCGTCTGTCGAAAAAGGGTTCCGCAGTTCGCTGCCCAAGGGCCCCGTCGCTGGCTTCCCGATTATTGGCGTCAAGGCGCTGCTGACGGACGGTTCGTATCACGAAGTTGACAGTTCGGATATGGCCTTCCAAATCTGCGGTCGTAACTGCTTCAACGAGACGTTCCTCAAGACCAAGCCCGTCTTGCTGGAGCCAATCATGAAGATGGAAATTGAATGCCCCACTGATGATCAAGGTTCGGTGACGGGTGACTTGATTTCCCGCCGCGGCATCGTTGCCTCCACTGAAATGCAAGCTGAGGTGACTGTCATCACTGCCGAGATTCCGTTGGCCGAAACCTTCGGTTACTCGACCGATCTTCGCAGTATGACCAAGGGCCAAGGCACCTTCACGATGGAACTGCTGACGTACCGCAAGGTGCCGGCGAAGATCCAGGAAGACATCGTCGCCGAACGCAAGAGGGAGCTCGTCGGAGCCAAGTAAGCAATTTGTGCAATCCACAAATCCCTCGATCAGCAACGGGCTGGTCGAGGGATTTTTTTTTGGTGGCGTCATGCGTCGCAGCGCAACGAATCAACGCAAATCTCACCCAGGCCATACTCATTGCGAATCAATTCGGCCCCGACGCGTTCCACTGTGATTGGAGGCTCAATTTCAATTGATTCCCTCCGCCAGCCTCCTCCCGGTATTGCGCCGCGTGATCGGGAGGCCATCGACGGGAGGGGGAACTGCCGCATAGGCCGCGTAATACTGGGAATCTCGCTGCTGTCAGAGATGTGACGTGCGGGTGAGTCCGCAGCCAAC
>JAGQPK010000516.1 GCA_020426755.1 Planctomycetales bacterium | reverse complement strand
GCACCGTTTCGTGGTGCGCCAACGACAGCGAACCGAAACCGATGGCCGTAGTGAGCGACGTCAGAGCACATGCCAAACCGACTTCGCGAACGCCTTCGCGTGTGGCCTGCCGTTCATCCAAGCCGGCCACCCGGAAACGGCGGATTTGCACCATCAAGTGAACGCCGTCAGTTAAGCCGACCAGACTTAGCATGACAGGCAAGACCACGTCATTGAATGGATTGTCATGCATGTCGGCGAAACGCAGCAGTCCCAGCGTCCAGAACACGCCCAACGAGGGTGCCATCGCCACAATGAACACGGCGATCCAACCACGAAAGAGGACCAAGGCCATGATGACCGTCATGCTGTAACCGATCACCTGATAGCGAGTCTGATTCTGCTCGTGCTCTTTCATGGCAGCCAAACGCAACGGCACCATGCCAGTCACGCCAAAGCTCATTTTCACGTCGGCAAACTTGGCAGCCGTTTGACTGGCAACGTCCCGAAGGTGCTCGACGCAATCTTCGTCGCTGCCCACAAACAGCCAATTAAGTCGAACCAGCATCAACAACGTGCGGCCGTCTTGCGACAGCAACTGCCCACGCACCAGCGGATGCGCTAGTGCCTTGGCTCGCGATACTTCAAAACGCTGCGGCGTCGCCTCCGAACGCGGCAGAATTGGTTCGGGCAAACCAAATACGTTGAGCGGCGGCACGCGGTCCATCCACATCACTTCATCAACGTAATCCAGATCTTCGAGCGCCTCCACGATCGCGCGCAATGCAGCAGCGCCCTGAATCGTGAAGAATTGATCCGATTCAATGACCAAGATCGAATCACCGCGGGTCACACTCACCGCTTCCGATGAGCCGGCACTGTTCAAGTTGCGATTCGAGCGACGCCAACCACCACCGCTGCTAGGAGCCGCGTTAGGGTTCTCTTGAGCCTGCTGAGCAATCCAGTGCCGACGAAAAAGATCGGGATCGACGTAACCCGTTGCCGCCAACGCCGACACCACCAACACAAACGTGAGTGTAACGAAGCGATGGTCGACAAACCATAATGACACTCGGTCAAACACCTGACGCATACTGTAGCCTCTTGCCAGTCCGCCTACTTATTTGCCGCCCTTGGCGACAGCAGCTCGCACTTCAGCTTCCGTCAGTCGTTCGTCGCCGTCCGTATCGTAGCGCCAGAAACCGAAGCGACGAAAGCTGAGCGGCGTTTCCAGTCGTTCGACAATGCCATCTCCGTTGGCGTCAAAATTCTTGATGATTTGCGCGGCTCGTGCTGATTGCTCCGCATTTAGTTGCGTAGCGGCGGGAGGCGTGGTCGTTGCCTCGGCTTCACGACCGTGTCCGCGCGGTTCGGCGACTTCGAAGAAGACGACAGCCATTTCTTCCCAGGTCTGGTCTCCCCACAACACCGCTTGGCTGGGATCAGGATTGAACGGGTTAGCGCTCGAGTTGTCAAAGTGAGCGGTGAATGTCAAGTCCACAACTTCTGACAAATCGATTGGCTGCTCGAGCGCGTAGATGTGTTGCCAATTAAAATCGTAACGCGGCACGTTCAGCACCACTTCACTTTCGCCACGATCCTTCAACACGCGCGACACTTCCACCGACTTGCCTCGCAAATGCATGTGAGGCACGATCGCCAACAACTCGCCTTGTTGCGGCAGTCGCCGCA
Organism: Planctomycetales bacterium; assembly: GCA_020426755.1. GTDB lineage: Bacteria > Planctomycetota > Planctomycetia > Pirellulales > Pirellulaceae > JAGQPK01. The sequence goes on along the minus strand of JAGQPK010000516.1, from coordinate 2,871 downwards.
CCTTCCCGGTCACCGGAAAATCAGCGACTTGTGGCGGTATCTCGAATTCCTGATCAATGCCGATCAGCGTGAATGTCTCATGAGTCACTTCGCTCTCATCTCCAAACAGCAGACCGATGCGCGTCACATCGTCCGTCGCTTGTCCGGTTGGAGTGTAGTGCATTTGAAAGACAAACTTAGACCCCGCCGGAATGAATCGCGCGTGACCGGGCGGCAACATATACGCACGCTGTCCAGGCACATAAGCGGCCAACCACCCGAGGCCGCGGAAGCGAACGCCATCCGGCGGGCGAATGAAGACGATCGCGTGATGGACAACGGATCGGTTGCCAGGAACAACTTGCGCAGCGGTCACCCAACAATCTTTATCAAGCTGGGGGTCAACGACAAAATACTGATAGTCAACTGTTCCTTCAGCTGGAACTGGAAACGGCTGCGGTCGCATCGCCACGATGAGATCCGGATCGCGAGGCAGATGCCAGCCAGTCACGACAGCCGGTGTCTCTGGCCGGTCGGCCGGATTCCCGTAAGGACATCCAGCGGCAACCCACTGCTGCAGGAGCTGCCGGTCCTCGTCCGTCATTTGGCGAGCGTTCTTGAAACGTGCGTGTTGATCATCGGCATGCCACGGAGGCATGCGTCGTTGTTCGACCACCTCCAGCATCATGTCCGACCAACCGACAACCTCGTCGTAGTCAGTCAGCGCGAAAGGACCGATCTCGCCCGTTCGATGACATTCGACACAGTTACGATTGAGTACCGCCGCGATCTGGCCGCAGTAAGTCACATCGCTATCCGAATTTGGCTGCTTCTCACGACCGATCAAACAGCCTTGCGGTTCCGTAGCTGGCACCGCAACTTCTCGACCGGCAACTAGGTCTTCGACCGCGTTCAAGAGATCGTGAGTCTCCGGTTGAGGCCGCGCAACGCCCGGCAAATACTGATCGTCGATGCGCCCTCGATAACAGATTCGCGACTCTTTGTCGACAACCACGACCTCCGGTGTCCGTTGTGCTGCATACAGATCGGCGACTCGGTTGGCTTCGTCTTTACCTAACGGAAACGTGACTCCATATTCCGTCGCATACTTGGCCATGTCGGCTGCGGAATCCTGACGATTGCTGAACGCGCCGACAACTTGCACACCGCGACCGGCAAAGTCTTGGTGCAGTTTCTCTAGCCGCCCCGCATAGAGACGAGCCAGCGGACACTCCGTCCCCAAGAAACAAACAACGGTCACATCGGCGTCGCCAACACGAACAGACAACCGATTACCATCTTGGTCACGCAAATCGAAATCGTACGGGGCATGCGAACTATCGGGCGGCGGTGCTGCCACCGATGCCGCAGAATCCGTCGGCTCGCCGGCGTGCAACCGATCGCTCGTCGCCACCCCAATCGCCCACAGCACCAACATCAGTTTGATGAGCAGACCGCTCAAAAACTTAAGCGGCTGAGAACGCCGTGGCCTCGCAGACATATGCACCTCTCGCTACTCGATTCGCTGTCCATGTTAAAACGTCCATGATACGAAAAAGACGTTTCGCGTGGCATCCCAGGTCGGTCCGGTCGCTCCCCCACTACCGACAATCCGCTCGCTTTTGGCTCCGCGAGCACCTAAGCTAGGCAGGCGAAAGCACCGAGAAACCGCACGCCCAGCCCCCGCGACTGGCCGTGCGCGGTCCGATTGGAGGAGCCATGCACCGTCGCCAATTCATTTATTCGTCGCTCGCCAGTTCCCTTCTGGCTAGTTGGGAGACTCGCGCCATGACCGCGGAAGCAGATACGGAGCGTCGTCGACCTTGGATCGATGAACAGCGTCTGGTCGCTCGCAACCAAAACCGCTCGACGGTCGTTTGCCAGCAGGGCATGGTGTGCGCGAGCCAACCGCTCGCCACCATGGTCGGAATCGACATTTTGAAGGCCGGCGGAAATTGCATCGACGCAGCCATCGCGACCAACGCCATGCTTGGACTGACCGAGCCCGCGAGTAACGGGATCGGTGGAGACCTATTTGCCATTTGCTGGATCGAGCGTGAACAGAAGCTGTTTGGCTTGAACGCTAGTGGTCGCGCACCTGCAAATTGGAACTTATCGCGCGCAGCAGAACGCCACTTGAAGTTCATTCCGCGCATCAGTCCCTTGAGTTGGAGTGTGCCCGGTTGCGTTAGCGGTTGGTCGGCGTTATCAAGTCGGTTCGGTAAGCTGGGACTGACAAAGTGCCTGGCGCCCGCGATCGAATACGCCACGTCGGGCTTTCCGATCTCACCGCTTATCGCCAGCCATTTTCGATTTCCCGCCAGCTACGACGAGAGTCTCAAGCGACTGTACTACACGAACGGCGAAGCCCCTGGCTACGGCGACATCCTTAAGAATCCCGAGCTAGCCAATTCATATCGACAGATTGCCGCGGGAGGGGCTGAAGCATTTTATCGCGGCGAGATCGCACAGCGCGTCTCAGCCAAGGCGCGAGACATGGGCGGATATCTGAGCGCACAGGATCTAGCAGATCATACGGCAGACTGGGTTGAGCCCGTCTCGACCAACTACCGTGGCTGGGATGTATGGCAAATTCCGCCGAATGGACAAGGTATCGCCGTCCTGCAAATGCTCAACCTGCTGGAGACTTTCGACATTGGCGATTTGCAGCCGAACTCGGCGGAACACTTGCACTTGTTTGTCGAAGCCAAGAAACTTGCATTCGAAGATCGAGCACGGTACTACGCCGATCCCAAATTCGCCGATGTGCCGATCGCTCAGCTCATTTCCAAAGAATATGCGCGCAAACGCGCCGCCAACATTCGGCGCGACCAAGCCAACCGGGCTCCTCGTGCCGGCGACCCGGCACTTGATTCCGATACCGTGTATCTG
>JAGQPK010000515.1 GCA_020426755.1 Planctomycetales bacterium | reverse complement strand
CAATCATCATTCCTTAATCGTGTCGATCGGTGAGAACCGCGGCTGGCGCCTTTCGGCGAACTGTGCACCGCGAAACGAAAAAACTCCCCTGCCATGTAAGATTCTGCGTGCGACACGCTGTAATCTATTTGTCAGCGTGAACTACGGCCGGTTGGCCGCTGCTGCATCTCCGTCTGGCCGGGAGTCCGTCGTGGCAACGCATCCACTCACTCGCTACAGCCTCATTCTGCGCTTGCGTGACCGCGAAAATGCGGACGCGTGGCGCGAGTTCGGTGAGATCTACGAACCGGTGATCTATCGTGTCGCCGTGCGTCGCGGACTGCAACACGCGGACGCTCAAGAATTGGTGCAGCGTGTTATGGTATCTGTCGCTCGAGGCGTTGACCGCTTCGAGCCGAATCCAGAACGTGGTCGCTTTCGCACTTGGTTGTACACGATTACGCAACGTGAGTTTCTCAAGGAAGTGCAAGCAATTCGCCGTCACCGCGCGCTTGGTGGAACGGAAGTACAGTCGTTGCTCGCTGATGTTGCCGCTGCGTCCGACTCGGCCGAGTTCTCGCTTGAGCATCGACGGTCTGTGTTTCGCTGGGCGTCGCTACGCGTCAAGGCACAGGTGAAGCTGGATACTTGGCGTGCCTTTTGGTTAACGGCCGTCGAGCAGCAGTCGATTGAGGCGACCGCGCAGGAACTTGAGATGTCGGTGGGGGCCGTCTATGTGGCCCGCAGTCGTGTGATGGCCCGATTGCAAGCAGAAGTCGCGACCTACGAGGATTCGGAATCATGAGATGTAGTGACGACAAGTTGTTAAGACTGCTGCATTCAGATGTCGGAGGTGACGGCGGCGATGCCAAGACGCTGTCACACATCGAGACGTGTACGCATTGCCAAACTCGCTTGACGGAACTTGCGGCGGCCAACGAACTGTGGACGGAAACGAGTGTCGCGTTGCGAGATGCTTGGGATAGTGACAACTCGATGCTGATTCAAATCGATCGCGAGTTGGCTGACGACTTGGCCTTACACGCGGATCCCATCTCACTTGATTTTCTGGATCCCCCGCGGCACCCCGAGTTGCTGGGACGTCTGGGACGTTACGACATCGAACGGCTATTGGGTGCCGGTGGCATGGGCATTGTATTCAAGGCCTTCGACACCGAATTGCATCGTCCAGTCGCGATCAAAGTGTTGGCGCCGCACCTCGCGCACCACGGTGCGGCTCGGCAACGGTTTGCCCGCGAATCACAGTCTGCCGCAGCAGTCGTCCACGAAAATGTAGTGCCGATTCATAACGTCGAATCGGAAGACAAGCTGCCGTATTTGGTGATGCAGTATGTGGCGGGCGAATCACTGCAAGCTCGTGTCGATCGTGGCGGCCCCTTGTCCAACGCCCAGATTCGTCGCATTGCGATGCAGATTGCCAGCGGTCTTGCGGCGGCGCATCGCCAAGGACTCATTCATCGCGACGTGAAGCCGGCCAATATTCTGCTGGAAGAGGACATCGACCGAGTGCTGATTTCGGACTTCGGGCTGGCACGCACCGCCGACGATGCCAGCGTGACTCGTTCCGGATTTATCGCCGGCACGCCGCACTACATGTCGCCCGAACAAGCTCGCGGCGAATCGATCGACACACGCAGTGACTTGTTCGGACTCGGCAGCGTAATCTACTTCATGGCCACGGGGCGACCACCGTTCCGAGCTGACAATGCAATGGCAGTCCTGCATCGCATTTGCTACGAACCCCATCGTCCCGTCGATGACGTCAATTCGCTGATCGATCCGAACTTGGCCGATTTACTCGACGATCTACTGGCGAAGAAGCGTGATGAGCGACCCGGCAGTGCCGAACAAGTCGCTGAACAACTTCAATGGCAACTTCAAAAACAGCCACGGTATCGTTCAATTCTCAGTCGTCGGCAACGAAACTGGTGGCGACGCTCGCGACGAGTTGCCATGTTGACCACAATTCTGCTGATCACGTTGATCTGTTATGGGGTGCTGATTGCAACCAGCGTGTCGCGAAATGACTCGGGGGGAGAGCAGGTCGTTCGTCGTCAGGGGCTCTTGCCCGCTCTGCGCGAGCGGGGGAGCAAACGTGAAGGTACTGACACATCGCGATCTGCGGACCCTCCCGTTGTTGAAGTTCTTGATCGTGATGTGCCAATCGCGGCCGCCGACGCGACTCCAGCTGGGACGCCGCTCGCTATACCTACTGCTTGGCAGCAAGACGAGTCGCTGACGAAGCTTGACGAGCAAATGAGTGAGCTATCGGTGAGGGTGACGCTGTTCGAGACGGAATTCGCCGCGCCGACTAACCTCGATGAATACGAATTGCCTCTGCAGGATCTCGAGTGGTTCGACGAATTGCAGTTGAGCACGGCTCACGTTGACGCGAATGCTCGTGAGATGAAGATGCGAGTTTCTACGACACGTTCGAATGATGACAATTCCACTTCACACGTTTTGGAGAACTGATATGACATTGCAGGCACAGTTTCGACGTTGGCCGTTGGGTGCCGGTGCCATTATCGTGGCGTTATTGGGTGTCGCGTGGTGTGTGGCGCAGGAATTTGATCTCCCCAGACTCGCGGATGGTCTTCCGGCCGCAGGACCTCCTCGCAGCAATATGCAGCAGTCAGCCCGAGGCGAGTCTGGATACTCGGATGGCGTCGCTCGGTGGGTAGAACAGGGGGAAGTGCTGCCGTCACACGCTTCGGTACGACCACGTGTTCCCGATCAACCTGTGCGGTATGTTGGGCCCGCTATGGTCGGCGGTCCCCACATGCGTGTTCGTACGCGAGCGCGAGTCGTTTTAGAAACGTACCAAGAAGAGGTCCCCGCAGAAGAGCTACAACGACGCAATCGCTGGCGCGAACTCGCGAATCAGATACGTCAGACTGAGGCTGCTGAGGAGCGACAAGTTCTTGGCGAAGAGTTGAAGGGAGTGCTGAGTGAGATCTTCGATGAAGATATGAAGCAGCGCGAAGCGTCACTCGCCGAACTTGAGCAACGCGTGGCGAAATTACGCGAGTCATTGGACGGACGTAAAGAGAATCGCGATCGGATTATTGGACTGCAACTGGATAGCGTGTTGCTTGAAGCGGCAGGGCTCAGTTTTCCAGGTGCGCCACAGGCTTATGGACAGGAGCTGGGTGGATGGCGTAATGATGAGCATGCCGGGCAGACAGATTGGGCCACGCCAGGGGAACCAGCCGGACGTGCGGTGCCACGCGACGCGGCGCCGGAGAATCTGCCTCGGCCGACTCTGACTGTTCACTAGGTGAGAAAACTATCGTAACTCGCGTTCGTTTGTCGCTGGTGAGTTGGTTCGCGCGTAACGTGCGTTAGTTCACCGTAACGTTAGCGTCAGTTTGCGTCAGCGCCGAGTAGTTTCCCCTCCCGTCGATGGCCTCCACTTCGCGTAACTCGACACCGGGAGGGGGCACGGAACCACTTCGTTCGCTGCGTCGACTCTGGCCTTGCCGGGAGATGAAACACATCGTCGGTAGAAAGCAAGTCTGTGCTGCTTCGAACTCCACGATTGTCGCCCTCCCCCAACCCCTCCGGGACTGCGCGCTGCAAGACAGTTGGGAGTCACTTGCGGGAGGGGGAACAGCGCGCTATCCTGAACTATCAACTAGAACCGTTGTGGGGCAGTTGCGGGTTGAGAGACGGCACCCGCGGATCTCAACTGAATGCCATCTGGACAGCGCCTTTCGGCGAACTACTTGCTACTGAATCGGAAATAACTGGCGGATCTCTTCGTCCGTCGGTTGCCGTCCGTACTCGCAGATTTCGAACGCTTCAGCATATTCGATCTGATTCGCGCGCTCTTCTCCGTACCAGCGAACGAGCGCGCCGCGATGGTTCTTGGCCTCACTCGACTGACGTTGTACCCAGCGTTCGTGCAGCCATTGACGTCGTAATTCCGGCTTTGATTCGGGCGGTACGTTGGCAACGTATTCTGCGCTGCCGTTGGCGCCTCCTTCAAACGTTTGGGAAACGAGCGCCATCAACGCGTCGACTTTTTGCTCGAAGACAGGACCGACGTCAATCGCGATGTCTGCTTGAAAGCGATAGGGCTTTTCGAAGCGGTCGCTCGAATAAAGGAATACCGGATTCTTCTTCAACGCCGGGGTATCGGGGCAGAAGAATGGCACTGTCACCATGTAGGCCGCGTCTTGGACCAACACGCCTACGTACCGGTGGTCCGGGTGGTAATCCCACGGGCGATGAGCGATCACGATATCTGCGTTCCACTCACGAATCAGCCGCGTGATAATACGTCGATTCTCGAGCGTTGGCAGCAGTTCGCCGTCGTGAATGTCGAGTACTTGCGATTCGACGCCGAGTCGTTTGGCGACTTCTGCCGACTCGGCAGTGCGGCGTTGTGCCAATTCACCACCGGCCATTTGCCAATGGCCGATGTCGCCGTTCGTGACGGAGACCAGTTTGACTTTGTGGCCTTGCTTGGCCCACAACGCGCCCGTTCCGCCGCTCTTGTATTCTGCATCGTCGGGGTGCGCCCCGAAGCAAATGATGCGCAGGGG
>JAGQPK010000514.1 GCA_020426755.1 Planctomycetales bacterium | reverse complement strand
ATCCAACGGAGAATGCGCTTGCCGAGATCGCGCGACTGGAACGATTCGACCGGGGCTGGTACGCGGCCCCCGTAGGTTGGATCGGCGCAGACTCGGCGGAATTCGCCGTGGCAATCCGATCCGGACTCGTCCGTGACAATGAACTGTCACTCTACAGCGGTGCCGGCATCGTGCCCGGTTCCTGTGCGGAAGACGAGTGGAATGAGATCGAACACAAAATCAGCGACTTTTTGTTGTTACTGCCGTAAGGCGGACGAGACGAATATTGAATGATGAATGCTGAGTTTTGAATTTTGAAGTCTCATATTCTCCATCTCCTCCTCATCTCGAATTCCGAAAATCCTCATACCGCCCGCGGTAATCTAGCGTCATGCAACACGATTCAACGTCGAGTTTCTCTGCCAATCAATTGGCGGCTGCCCGCTTGATTCAGGCCTGCATCGACCAGGGACTGCATCACTTCTTTGTCGCGCCGGGCTCGCGTTGCACGCCGCTGACCATTGCCATTGCCAATCACGCAGAGGCGCGAGTTGTGCAGCATTTCGACGAACGGGGTTTGGCATTTGCGTGCTTGGGTTTCGCACGGGCCACCGGACGCGCTGGAGTCTTCGTTTGTACGTCGGGTACCGCGGTTGCCAACGCTCTGCCTGCGGTTGTCGAAGCTTCCAATGACCAGGTCCCGCTCCTGCTGTTGACAGCGGATCGCCCGCCCGAGTTGCGCGAGACGGGTGCGAATCAAACGATTGACCAAGTGAAGATCTACGGCGACTTCACGCGTTGGTGCTTTGATTTGCCTTGCCCCACGATTAACACCACCGCGTCATTTCTGCGTTCGACCATCCGACACGCCGCCTCCCGCGCCGCCACGGGCCCCGTACACATTAATTGCATGTTTCGTGAACCATTCGCGGCAGCCGATGCTGTACGCTGCGAAAGCGAACCGCCACCCGCGAAGAACTGCCGCGTGAGTTTGCAACACGTAGTGAAACTTCCCGCGGGAAACACCATTGTCATCGCCGGCAGTTGTTCGGCCGAGGCGGCACGCGCGGCGGGCAACATGGCAGACCGTTTGAACGCGCCGTTTTTCAGTGACGTCAGCAACGGCGTGCGCGGGTTGGCCTATGACCTGGCGCTGATGAGCAACGAACTGCCCGTGCCGGACCGCGTAGTTCACGTTGGCGGTCGAGTCGTCTCCAAGCGTTGGGCCACGTTTCTAAAATCACATCCCGAAATCCGCCAGATTCACTACTGGCCGTATGAATCTCGACTCGATCCCGACCACGCGTTGCCGGAGGTGATTCACGGCGATCTCAAAACGCTTTGCGACAACACCACTTGCGACAACATGTCGTCACACACGACAATGGCCACCGCATTTACTCGCATTTGGCAGACGGCTGCGCAGATTGCCAGCGTTGCAGCGCAGCGAGTCGTCACAGCACGTGGTCTGAGCGAACCTTGCGTGGCTTACGAACTGGCGCAACAGCTCCCCAACGGCACAGGATTGTTGCTGGGCAACAGCTTGCCGATTCGACAAATGGACCAACTCGGTTTCTGGCCGACCGATCGCCAGATCCACGTGGCCACCAACCGTGGCGCCAGTGGCATCGACGGTTTGTTGGCGACAGCCGCAGGCTTTGCTGTTGGACTTGGCAAGACGGTGACGGCGCTCGTAGGCGACTTGTCGGCACTCCACGATCTGAATTCACTGTCTCTACTGGCCCGCAATCCAGTTCCCGTCGTGCTGGTCATTAATAACAATGACGGGGGCGGGATCTTCCATTTTCTTCCGATCGCCGAGCAGACCGAACATTTCGAACAGTATTTCGGTACCCCGCATGGACGCAATTTTCACGCGGCGGCGGCCTTGTTCGATTTGCCATACGAATCACCACAGACAGTCGAGCAGTTCCGCGCCGCTTACGACGCCGCGCTACGATCCGGGCGTAGCTGCGTGATTGAAGTGCGGACGAAGCGTGCGGAAACGCTGCAGCTCCATCGCGAAATTGAATCGGCGGTTCGGGCCGCCTTGCAGCACGCAGCGTCCGCGGGTGAGCTGGCATGAGGGAAGCCGCTTCGACAGTTTGCCTCCTGCATGGCTTTCTGGGCGATCCGACGGAATGGAACGCAGTGATCAGCGAATGCGCGCAGCTTGAGCCGCGTGCTACGAATCCCCCTACCTCGGCAAACTTTCAGCCACTGCCCCTGCCGCCGCCGTCTGACTGGGACGCAGCAATTGCCACGCTCGATCAGCAACTCGCCGACAAATGCGTTTTGGTCGGCTACAGCATGGGCGGACGCTTGGCACTAGGTTGCGTCATGTCCAATCCGACGAAATACAGTGGCCTCGTGCTGCTCTCCGCCAACCCAGGGCTGAGGGGCGAGACGGAACGCCGGGCGCGCGCAGACAGCGATCAGCAGTTGGCCAAGCGGCTGTTACGCGAACCGCTGACAAAGTTTCTCACCGACTGGTATGAACAGCCGCTGTTCGCAACAGCAACGGTGGACATGCGGCAGCGTTGGGTCGAAGAGCGGCGCAGTTTGGATCGAGATTACCAGGCAGGATTGGTGAGCCAGTTGTCGGTTGGGCGGCAACCCGACTTTTGGCCTCGGCTGCCTGACCTTAAACTGCCCACATTGTTTATCGTGGGTGAACACGACGCGAAGTATGCCGCCATTGCGGCGGAGGCACATCGTCGGAATGCAAACTTTCGCGTGCAGACAATTCCTAACGCCGGCCACGCGGTCCATCGCGAAGCACCGGCCTGTGTGAGTTTGCACCTGATTGAGTTTCTTGCCGGCGTTCAAACTTCTTGAGACAGCAAAGGTACGACTATGCCGAGTTTTGACTGGCAGCCAATCAAAACGTTTACGGACATTCGCTACGAGCGATTCGAAGGTATTGCCAAGATCACAATCAACCGCCCGGAGGTGCGCAATGCATTTCGGCCGCTGACGGTAAACGAAATGCGGGAGGCGCTGCAGTTGGCGCGAATGGACCCGCAAGTCGGCGTGATCATCTTGACTGGCGAAGGCGAGAAAGCGTTCTGTAGCGGTGGCGATCAGAAGATCCGGGGTGATGCCGGTTATCGAGATCATCAAGGCACCGAACATTTGAATGTGCTCGACTTTCAGCGCGAGATTCGGACCTGCCCCAAGCCAGTGATTGCGATGGTGGCAGGCTTCGCGATTGGCGGCGGTCACGTGCTGCACGTAATGTGTGATCTGACGATTGCGGCCGACAATGCAATCTTCGGCCAAACCGGCCCCAAGGTCGGTTCGTTCGACGGCGGCTTCGGTTCCAGCTATCTCGCGCGACTTGTCGGTCAAAAGAAGGCCCGCGAAATCTGGTTTCTCTGCCGCCAATACAACGCACAAGAGGCGCTCGACATGGGACTCGTCAACACAGTGGTGCCCTACGAGCAGTTGGAGACGGAAACCGTGCAATGGTGCCGCGAGATCCTCACCAAATCACCGATTGCCATTCGCTGTTTGAAGGCCGCACTGAACGCCGATTGCGACGGACAGGTGGGCCTACAGGAACTGGCAGGGAATGCAACGATGTTGTTCTACATGACAGAAGAAGGTCAGGAAGGACGCAACGCGTTTGTGGAAAAACGCTCGCCAGATTTCAACCGTTTTCCGAAGCGTGGTTAGATGGCTGGATAAGTTCGTGACGCATTATTGTCGGTTTGTACTGACGCAAAAGCTGATTTCGGAATGATGATTTCGGATTTCGGAATGATGAGGTGAAATCCTGAATTCGGAAATCGGAAATCCTTATTTCGTTGATCCTCGCTCCGATCCATTACCGCAGCCCACACGAACGTACCATGACACCGGACAAAAGACCTTCGACGTGGCAAGTTTGGTGGCAGGCAGCTCGGCCTAAGACGCTCAGCGCGAGCATTTGTCCTGTCGCGATTGGCACGGCGCTGGCTGCGCGTGATGGTGCGGTTTGGTGGCCCGCAGCAGCGGCAGCTTTGGTCGGAGCCATCGCGATCCAGGTCGGCACGAATTACGCCAACGACTATTTCGACTTTCATCAGGGCGCTGACACCGAACAACGACGTGGGCCGACGCGCGCCGTGCAAGCGGGACTCGTCGCCCCCGCCGCGATGCGCCGCGCGTTTTTGTTGGCATTCGGCGTGATGGCGGTCTGCTGTATCTACCTGGTGCAACGTGCCGGCTGGCAGTTGGCGGCTCTGGGGGCAGTCAGTGCGGCGTGCGGTATCGGCTACACCGCCTCGCGTTTCTCACTTGCCTACCTAGGACTTGGCGACCTATTTGTACTGATCTTCTTTGGCCCCGTGGCTGTGGCTGGCACTCACTATGTGCAAACGCTCGAACTGTCACCAGCGGCTGTCGTGGCGGGCATCGCACCGGGTCTGATTGCCGTGGCGATCCTCGTCGTCAACAACTTGCGGGACATTCAAGAAGATGCGGCCGCACAGAAACGAACGCTGGCGGTCCGCTTCGGACCAACGTTCGCGCGGTGTGAGTATACTGCGGTGTTGCTTGCCGCCGCACTCGTTCCCGTGTTGCT
>JAGQPK010000513.1 GCA_020426755.1 Planctomycetales bacterium | reverse complement strand
AGTAGCAAGTTTGACAGCGCCACTTTCGCGAACTTCCACGAGATCTGGAGTGCCGTCGTTTACCGTTTTGGCGCTGGTACTGCGAACGGGAATAGGAATTTCATCTTGCGGTATTAGCCACGGTTCTTCTGCGGAATCCGTGGCAATCATCCAAAGGGCGAACTCCAAGTGGCGCTGTCCCAGTGAGCCACGTCTGACTCGGGAGGGCGGCACTACTGGCTTCTAAATTGATTGACGGCCCAATGATGCGAAGACCGCATCGACTTGTAGCGGCCCCAGTGGCATCTCTTCATCTACGTTGCCGTGCGCTGACGCAATGTCGTTAGTTGGATGTGCCGATCCGGACAACATGGGATCCGAGCGGCGGACACCTCGGCGGTCTGGAGCCTGCAGTTCCGAGGCAAGTTGGCCTTCACGCGGGCTTGGCGTGACTCGATCGTCGCACATCGGTGTTGTTTGCGACGAACGGTGGGCGGAATCGTCGTTGTGCGGAATCACTTGATCGTTCAATTCGTTCCCGGGCCGCGCCGCATCTGCATCGTCACGCATCGCAGCGATAGTGTCGTTGGGAGATGCTACTCCTTGATTGGGACGCGGAGCAGGTGTCGCTGCGACAACGCGGGGCGGAGGCGGTGTCGGTGCGACTGGAGGAACGTTGACTGGCGATGCCTGTCGCGGGGCAGGGCGACCGGGCGAATCCGGGCCAGTGGGACTGGCAGGATTCACGAGTTGAATCGCGAAGTCCATACGGTTCACACCCATGCCGCGTGTGATCGCTACGTCGTGAGAACTTGGCCCGATGAGTTGTTGATTGCCCGCGAGTTCCAGCTCAACGCGATATTGGCCCAAGTCCAATTCTGAAAAGCGATACCGTCCAAGTCGGTCCGATTGCGCGGATGCGACAATATCGCCGGATTCATCGAGCAGATTAACTGTCACTCCAGCCACGCCGCGTGGCTGGCCGGGCACGCGATTGGCTTGCGGTCCGTCGACGCGGGTGACGCGACCACTGACCTCGGCACGAAAGCGAAATACGTTTCTTTGTAGGTTATCAATCGTTGTGTTGTTGCGAATCACATCGGCAAGATGTGTGTGTCGCAGTTCAGCAAGATCTGCTCCCGTATACAAGTTTTCAAAGTAGAAGCGATCGCCGTCGCGCAAGCGAGTGAACTGGTCCGCGATAATGACCGTGAACAACTCTCCCATGCTCGTGCCACGCAAATGGTCTTCTGCGAGTCCCCCAACCCATAGCTCGACTTGATCGACCGACGTGTAGACTTCAGCCAGCGATTGCTGCAACTCAATATCCGACGTGATGTCAGAAAAGTCAGTTGCCCGTTCCAATCCATACGCGGCTCGCGTGTCGTTGTAACTGGCCAGCCCGTGATCGCGCCCTCGCTGAATATTCAGGGACGCGAGGTCCATGCCGCTCGAACCAGGTGGTCCGAACAAAAAGTTTCGCAGGTCATCGACCATCAGCGTGTCGATTTCTTGCGCGCGGTCGGACGCCAGGTATTTCATGATCCCATCGATACCCGTTTCCGGCAGCACACCAGGCGCGAAGAACGATTCACGTAGTTCCAGTTCTTCATGCGTCGTGTTTCCTTCGTTGTCCATGAACTCGATGTCGGTACCCAACATGCTGTGCCCGAAGCGATACGCCGCTGTCGCAAACTCGTTGGCGATTCCCGGATTCACATCAGGATCGTAACCTTGATAACGAGCAATCGCGTTGGGACCAAGTAAAGCTGGCAGAAACTCGTTGAACGTAATCGCTTGCATCTCAGCTGTCGTCCAACGGCGTGCCGCCTGATAGAGCTGCTCATCACTCCAATCCGGATGTTCGCTCGCCAATTGGTCTGCGACACGATTGTGCTCGCGCACAAACAGCGTATGCATGGCTGTGAGTTCCACGTTCTCGTTTGCACGCACATCGCCCGCCAGGTAATACTCCGCATCGCTGGCTGTAGGCAGCGTATCGTTGGCTAGGCCGGCGGTATTGTAGGGCAGAAGATTGCCTGAACTTGTGAGCAAGTGTCCGCCTTCGAAAGTCCGCAACGCGGCAGCTCGTTCCGCGTCACTTCCGTAGACGTTCGAGCCGTCGATGAAGGCCGATATCGCGTTGACTTGTTGCCGAGGGTTGTCCTCAGATGTTCCAGTTCCTTCGGCATAGCCTGAACGTGTCAGCGGGATGGTCGCTGTGCCGGTCGCATTGGGATCGAAATATGCGTCGCCTGTGGGCACCTGGATCGGCAGGGCTTCACCGGCTGAGTTGGCAGGAGTGAGATCGATGTCGTGATCAAGAAATTGCCCCCACGCGTAAACGAATGCAGAGAGGTTTCGATCGTTAATCGCATTCAGATCTCCCTGTGCGAATACATGATTGCTGATATCGCGTGCGTTGGGCAACATCTCGTCTGCAACCGATTGGCCGTCAATGTAAGCCGCAGGTGCAACTCGCAAATAGGCTTCATCAGCGCTGCCCCACTCCGGATGATCGAGATTGTTACCGGAGCCGTCGAACGTCGCTACGTCGACTGCAAACATCTCGCGAGACTCGAGCCGCTCAAGCCTATAATCGCGGCGTTTATTTCGTTGCCGTTGAACCCGGCCGCCGTGGAGTGCCTTGTTACGAGTATGAACTTTCTTTGACTGCCTCATCGTACCGCTCCTGTTCCGAGAATCTGTAAATGGCCGACGGCACCGGCGATGCGATCCCCGCACTGAATCACTCGGCGCGGGGCTGCACGACAATGTTTCTTCCAGTGAACGTCGAACATGAGTGCCGTGGCTTCAACGCATCGACACGGACTGATAACTGCTGTCGCTCGGCGGAACCGCCTGCGACAGTCACTGGCGAAATGTAGGGGGGCCAACCTTAAGAGAAGATGAAGACCTGACCTGAGCGGGAGACACACACAATGTCAGTCGACATTGCCAGACGTTTTTTCGCTGGAGAGAGCTTTCGTGGGTAGCCGGAGCGTAAATATGCTGCCTTCCTGCACCTTGCTTGTGACAGCCAAGTGTCCACCGTGCGCTTCGGCTAGTGCTTGGCAGATCGCCAGACCGAGGCCGTTACCGCCGCGTGCGGTCGATCGCGCGTCGTCGACGCGATAGAACCGCTCGAACAGTCTGGGCAGGTGTTCGGGGGCGATTCCCGGCCCTTGATCGGCGACGCTCACCTCACACCAATCGGCGACCGTTGTGACCGTGATATTGGCAGATGAGTTGGCGGGACTGTGGGCGATGGCATTGGCGACTAAGTTGGAGATTATTTGCGAGATGCGAGTAGCGTCGCCGTAGCAGCGGACATTCTGCCCCGTGCATTCCAAGTGAACCTTCGCGTCGGCGGCGACGGCCTGCATCATTGCGACGGCCTCGTGTGCGAGCTGTGACAAATCAATGTCGGTCGCCTGCAACTGCAACTCGCCGGCATCCGCGCGGGCCAGAAATAGCAGATCATTGACCAGCGTCTGCATCCGCAAACCAGCACGTAGGCAGGTGTGAATCGTCTGCTGGTACTCTTCATTCGATCGAGGCCGGTCGAGGGCGAGTTCGCAGTTAGAGAGTATGACCGAGACTGGCGTGCGAAGTTCATGCGAGGCGTCGGCAGTGAATTGAATTTGTTGATTGAAAGCACTTTCGAGCCGGCTCCACATCGAATTCAAGATCTCCGCCAATCCTTGCAGCTCACTATCCATCGCGGATGAGTCAATGCGTCCATGAAGATCGGTCACGGTGATTCGTGCGGCGGTGTGTTGGATATGCGCGATTGGCTGGATCGCTCGTCCAGACAACCACCATCCACCAAGTAGGCCGAGGCACAGTACGCTGGCACCTGCCGCTGCAAGTTTCAATGCCAGCCCAGTGAGACGCGATAGCGGCCGCTCGATGGTTCTCCCCACCACAATCGCCGTGTGATGTGGACCACGAAGATGAACTTCACGTTGAAAGCCCGTCTGCTGGAATGTCGGCTTTCCGGCAGGCGGCGTATACGGAATGCTCAATGATTCAGGTACGATCCGGATCGGCTCACCGTTGGCCGCAAAGACAGCATAAAAGAGGCTCTCGTCAGCCTCCGGACCATCGGTCGGTTGTGGCAACGCTAAGGTACGCTGTGCGTTGGCTCGCGAGCGAATCGGACGCGGTCGGCGATCATCGAGCGGTGGCGGTGGCCACGCTGGTGCGGGGCGAAACGATTCATTTTGCAGATCGGTCGCATCCTCAGGCCAGCCCTCATCAAGTACTCGCGGTGGAAATGATCGCAACACGCCTTCTAGAGTTCTGGCACCGCTCAAGAGTTTCGCATCGATATCTCGCAATACCGCTTGATGCAAGAGGGCATAGATCGTGACGCCAAACGTCGAGACGACCAAGCCGAGTATAATTGCATGCCAGATTTGGAGACGCCAGCGGAGCGACTTAGCCATCGATGATGTACCCCTGGCCTCGTCGCGTTGTGATGAAGTCTGCCCCCAGCTTCTTGCGAATGTTAGAAACGTGGACATCAACGAGATTGGATAGCGTCTTATCATTCTCGCCGAATACGTGAT
>JAGQPK010000512.1 GCA_020426755.1 Planctomycetales bacterium | reverse complement strand
AGCGGCCTGCGCACAGTCGATAAACGCGAAGTGCTGGGCTTTGCCATCGCCGGTGAGGACCATGCATGGCACCACGCGCAGGCGAAGATCGAAGACGACGGACGGATTACGGTGTGGAGCGACGACGTCGCGCAACCAACGGCCGTTCGCTATGCCTGGGCGGATAACCCAATCTGCAATCTCTACAACAACGAAGGCTTACCCGTCACGCCATTTCGCTCTGACGATTGGCAAGGCGTGACGGCGGAGAATCGTCAGTAATAGACGCTGAGGTTCTCGGCACTACTGGCAATTAGTTCGCCGTAAGGCGCTAGCCCAATGGCACTCAGTTAAGCTCCACGTGCGCCGTCCCCCTCCCGCAATGAACTCTCAACTGCCTTGAATCGCGCAGTCCGGGAGGGGGATTCAGGGGGAGGGCGATGGTCACGGAGTTGTTAGCGGCACAGAAGCCTTCTCCGCTTACGACGAGTTTCTTTGACTCGAAGCAGATATTGATTACGTGACACAGCGACCGTTGTGGTTCCCTCCCCCTGAATCCCCCTCCCGTTGTCGAACATCGCGAAGTAGAAGCCATCGACGAGAGGGGGAACTGCGTGTCTTGTATCCCGAAATCTAAACTGAGTGCCATTGGGCTAGTACCTTTCGGCGAACCGTGCGGACATTTGTCCCAAGCACGTTCTGAGTTCTTTTCGCATCATTCGCGTCTTTCGCGGTCACTCAACAATTCCGCGGTTACAAGACCGCCGCGCGCGCCTTAGGACGGTTCGCTTCTACCGTGAACGCGCCTTCTTGCATGGCGAGTACTAGGTCGGCCGTCGTGAAATCTCCGTCGCAATTCCAATCGCCTTCGGCCCAGCCAGAGTTCTTTTCGACGTCATCCTCATATTCGCCGACTTGGAACACGAGCACGAGATCGCTCGAGTTGAACTTGCCGTCGAAATTCGCGTCACCGTAAGCGATGTTGTTGCGTTCCTTGAGTAAATACGTGACATCGGCAAGATCAAGCTGTTGGTCGAAGTTGAAGTCGTAGCGAAGATCGCCACTGCCAATCGCAGCGCAAACGAGATCGATGTCCGCGGGATCGAACACGCCGTTAGTGTTGGGATCCCACAGCGGCTCTGTGCCGAATTGTCCAGGCGTTCCGTCCTGTTGCGAACTTGCCCGCCAACCGTTGGCTGCGTCCCAGACATTGAGGGAGGCCCGCGGATCACGGATTTCCAGTGACGAACCAACTCCATCCGTTGTTGGATACCAGGCGTCGTCGTAGTCAAACGCTTGAATGATGTCCCGATCCCCAAGTTGCACCGTGATTCGCTCACCGCCATTGCTGAGCGAATACTGGTCGACCGTCTGCCCAAATTCACCCGCGATCGGGATCGTGTCGCCGTATCGGTGACGCAACGCCGCTGCATTATGGGCGACGACGATCGTTGCACCGGGCGCGAGTTCCATTGCTGGAAATTGAAAAGTCACCGCATCGGCAATCGCGACTTGGCTTAGGTCAAGCGTCTCTGTGGTCGACGTGTTGATGAACTCAATGTACTCGAAATCCTGCGAATCAAACCGACCGTCTGTCGGCAGTGACCGCGGGTTGTACATCACTTCGCTGACGCGCAAGTATTCCTGAGTCGGTGTGAGTGCCGGAGCAACGGTAAGCGTATCGACAACAACCCCAACACTGCTTAATAAACTCAAGTTCGTGTTCTGGTACGAAAAATGACCGCTGTAGTTGCCTTGAACGAGCAAATGTTGACCACCGGAAGGGCCGCTAGCGCGAGCGCGGAACGCCGTGATGTTGGGCGTTACGTAAATCGTCTTCCCGGCTCCCAGGACCGTGCCGGGGCGGAACGTATGGTTGACAGCACCTATGACTTGCCAGCCGCTCAGGTCGACTGCAAAGGCATTTGGATTGGTTAACGCAATGTACTCCTCATCTTGATTGCCAGATGCCGGCGTCGGATCGACGGCCGTGATGTCGATCTGTGGAGTTCCGGTTTGAGGCGGCAGCACTTGGCCGCCGTTCGCTTCTGTCAATTTGTTGTAGAGAAAGTTTCGTCGCGCCGGAAAGTATTCGTTGAGCATCAGTTGGACATGATCTTGCCACATCGGGATGCCGTCCGCTGAGTAGACGATGTTGGTCGTACCGGGCGCGGTCGTCCAGCTTCCCCACTTGTCGTTGTCGAGATAACCTTCCGGTGTCATCTGTTCCACGATCTGTCGCACGCGCCCTTCGAAATAGAGTTGTTCGGCTGGCGTACCAGGCTCTTGCACGAATTGATCCATGAGCGTTCGCAGACGGCGCAAGTACATCTCCTTGAAACCCGGCACTTCATCGTACAGTGCCTTAATCAATGAGTTGTCGGTACCGGGATAGATGCCAGGTTGTTCGACGAAGTACGGTTCCGGTAGCCCAACACCACCGCGTCCGAACGCCGAGTCTTCATCGTAGGGCAATGTCTGCCAGTCGCCGCTGCCTGTCGTATCGCGATACAAGTACAAGTTCTTGCCGCAACAGTCACCGTGTGCCGCGACAACTAGTCCCGCCAAGTAGTTGATCATGGCCGGCAGATCGACGTGGTCGTAGATAAACGCGAGCTTCTCTTGTCCCGTCAACGCCAGACCGGCGAAGAAGTCGACCAAGTCCGAGTAGTCCTCGTAGGTGCGTGTCATCTTTTTGGCAGCGCCTTGCGACGGCGAGAATCCCAAGTTCATCTTGTAGAGAGCTCCGTCCGGATTGAGTCCGGCACGCTCCAGGAACTTTTCGTTTCCTCCGTCCACAAAGAAGTAGGTCGCGTAGAATTCGCCGTTGTGTTGTACTCGCACTGGCATCGACAAGTGTGATGGTGTGCCAATGGCCGACATCGTTTGGTAGCCGAGTGACACGCGGAACTTTTCGCGATTCCAGAAGTCATTGATCAAGTCGAAGTCGTTCATTACGAACTGACCGAACTCTTCGCTGTTGAGCGTAAACCAATGGTCTGAACTGAACTGCACGTCGTGGCTCTTCTTTGGACCTGACAAGCCGATCGTTCGACCCGTCGTGTCGAATTCGACATTGTCATAGAACTGTCCATCGTGATAGAGCGACCCGCGCGTACCCGTCGGTGTATCTGCGGCAGCTAAGTCTTCAATGAACCAATGGATAATCGGCAGCGTTGATCGTAGTTCGGGATCGACAATCACCGTACCGTGGTACTGCTCGCTGTTGAGCGGATCCAGATAGAGTGGCGAACTCGCGGTGTCTTGCGGCGTCGTGCCGGCCACCACGCGATAGCGAATCATCTGGCCCTTGGCTGCGACGCCGGCCGGAATCGTCGCGCCAAAGATTCCATCCGCAGCGTCGCCATCACCATGCAAACCATCGTCGAACATCGGCAGCGATTGCTCGTCGTCAAACATCACGCGATAGAATAGTTGCAGCGATGTAACTGGATCGGCTAACGTTGCTGTATGAGCCGTTACGGTAATCGCATCGTCGACGGTTGGTCGTTGCGGGAGCTGGCCCACACTGGCGATGAGTGTTGTGGAAATGTCCCCATTCGGCGCTCCCGGTGTTCCCCCCGGAATCCAAATACGCTTGTCGACTTGCAACTGACCTACGATTGTTGCCGTCATTTGCGGGATAATGAGGAAGTCGCTACTATCGATTTGGTCATTCAGCGTGTGGATGGCGACGACGTTCTGGCCGGTTCGCAGCAAGCCAGGAAAATCGGCGGCCACGATCGTTTGAGTTTCCGGTACTACGGCGAAGCGGTCGGCGTGGGCCGCCGTGGCGCCAGATTGCCATGTCAAATCATCGGGCGCATTGCGACGAGCAACTTCCTGGCCGTTGATGTACACGACATAGCCATCGTCGTACTGCATCGTCAGTTCGAATTCTGCAACGGCTGTCGGATCGTCCAGACTGAATGGAAATCGCAAATAAGCGGAACGAGTAATCCCGAACATTTGTGCGCCGACGTCGGTCTGGATATAGGCATCGTAGCCGTTGCCGCGTTCGTAGCCGATGGATGTGACACCACTCTGCCACGCCAGATCATCAAAGTCGGGGCTGGTCCAAGCGGTGCCCAACTCCGCGCCTCCATTCGTCGCCGTAGGCACGAACAGTCGACCTGTCGCCGCCGTGATGATCGGAGTATTCGCGGCGACGGTTTGCGGCATGCCAAAGGCAACGTCGCGCAGCAGAGGCACTTGGGCAGTGTCGTACGCCGACTTCACCGTCAGACCATCAGACTCGACGAGTGCCAGATACTCGCCACCAACGCCGAGTCGAAAGTTGGTATGTAATTCGTTGCCCGAGACCGCGCGATTCTTCCCAGAAGCAAACACGACTAACCGTTGTCGTGGGATCAACGCGGTGACAGGAAATTGCCACTTGTCTAGATCGTCAGCATCGTCGGTCAAGAACCAGCCGGTGAGATCGGCCGTTTCGTCACCACGGTTGTACACTTCGATCCAATCGGATCGCTCATAATCTTCATCGCGGATGCCCGTGTCATTCGACGCCATGAATTCGCTGATCACCACGTCAGCAGCCAGCAAGTGTCGTGGTTC
>JAGQPK010000511.1 GCA_020426755.1 Planctomycetales bacterium | reverse complement strand
TGCGCTAAGTCGAACTCGAAGCTCAGGCCGATCGGTCAGATCAGAGAGAATTAGTCAGATCGACGACTAAGTCATCGCGATGTAGCGTGACAGGTACGTCGCCGGGAATGACAAGAACAAAATCCCCAGAGCGTAGTACGGGCCAGCGACGACGAGCGCGATCAGCGCGTCCAGGACAATCAGGGCCAGAATCGCCTGCTTCACAGTCCACTGAATCTGCAACGGCTGCAGTGTGTAGATCGCATTGAATGCTCGGCGCCAGACGGTCGACGTCATCAACCACAACAAGAGCGGCCAAACCCAAGCCGCATTGAACACAGTGCGTGTGCGTGGCCAAGCGTCCTGAGAGGGAATCACCGTTAAGATGGCAACACCAATCACCATCAGGATCAGTCCGCTGACCAGCGTCAGACGCGGGCTCTCATCCGATTCGTGGCGCGCGAACCAGGTGATGCCCATCACATACAGACCAAACGCGCAGGCGATCATGACGGGCCCGCGGGACAAGTGAAATTCGGGATTCAGCGCCACGCTCATGCCCATCCAAATGTTCACGGCGCGGCAGGCGCCCATGGCCAGTGGCCCCAGAATGGTCGATTTGAGCTTGGCGTCGTACAACAAGACGAGCACGCCAAGCAGCGTTCCCAGCACGCCGGGCGACAGATAAAACGGTGCCGGACTGTGAGCTTGAAAGTGCGCGGCCCAGCCGCACGCTACACCGATCAGCCACAGCAGGCCGCCCACACGGAGCGCCGCCGAGGGTTCGATCAATCCGGCCGGCAAAGGCCGTTCAGGCCGCTCGCGTCGGTCGATCTCCAAATCGAAGTAGTCATTGAGCACCATGCCGGCCAAATAGAGACAGCTTGTGGCCGCCAACAGTGACGCCCAAACCGGCAACCGAATAAACGAACCGTCGGCTACCAGGTAGGCCATCGTGATATCGGCGAGTGCCGTGAACACATTCGGCACTCGCAGCAGGCGTAACCAGGACATGAATGAACTTGGACGCTCAGCGGACGAGTGCGCTGTCATGTTGGGCCCCTAAACGAGAGTTACACCGACTTGGTTGGCAACTTGCAGCAAGAAGTGACTGGCCTCTCGCGCCGCTGCATCCGGTTCGTCAATATATGGATACAATTCTACCGTGATCCATCCTTGGTAATCCGTGCGGCTGATCGCGGCCAACGTCGCCGCGAAATCGATCGCGCCCTTGCCTGGAATCAGGTGAGCATGCACGCGCGTGTCAGCAATATCTTCGAAGTGGTAATGTCGCGTGTGAGCGGCCATCTTCTCGACCCAGTCCTGCGGATCTTCGCTGACACAATAGGCGTGACCGATATCGAAGTTGAGTCCGATCATTGGCGACTTAATCCGATCGACGAACTCCAAGTACTGATCGAACTTCTCAATCAAGAGTTCCGGTTCCGGCTCGATCAATAGGCCCACTCCCAAGTTCTCCGCTAACTCAACGCACGGCATCAACTCTTCATAAAAGATGCGGGCGCCTTCATCCCACGTCTGATCCGGCGTCAACAAACCGCCTGGTTCCGTCGTAATGTTCGGCGCACCCAAGTCCTTCGCCAGGTGGAGCGCTCGCTTGGTGTGTTCTCGACGAATCGCCCGATAGTGAGGATCCGGATCGGTCCAGCCGGGATGCCAATACGGCTGACGCGGATCCGCCACCGCATTCATCATGAACGCGTTAATGTTGGAAATCGACAGATCGTACTTCCAGAGCGTCTTGCGAATCGATTCGATACGCTCGGGAAGCAAACCCGCCGGCCAGGCATGCGGCACGTCCGCCAGAATCTCTATTCCGCTGTAGCCCATCTCAGCGACTTTTCGAATCGTGTCTTCAATCGAAAAGTGCATGTAGGCGTTGCTACTAAAGGCCAGCCTCATTCGATATGCTCCTCAATTACTCTCGCGCGGGTCCGGCAGCATTCTAGTCAAAACGGGACAAAAGTGACAGACTGGGAAGGCGCCGTCCGCGCGCCGCACGGTTCGGATCCGCGGCTCCTGAACGGCGGCATCATTGGCAAGACTTACCACTCGGCTCTAGCGTCAAGGATCCCACCACCATGAGATTATTCGCCGGTACCCAGTGGGATCAGCCACCGAAATGCGACCGTTGTGGAAAACTGGTAGAGGAGTGCCAATGCGAGCCGCTGCCACCGCCACCCGCGCCTCAAATCCCTCCCGCCGAACAGACCGCTCGTCTCACCGTCGAGAAACGCCGCAAGGGCAAGGTCGTTACACTAATCCGCGGCCTGCCCAGCGTGGGCAACGACCTGCCGACACTGTTAACGCGGCTGAAGTCGGAATGCGGCGTCGGCGGGACACTCCGCGATGACGAATTGGAATTGCAGGGAGACCTGCGAGAGCGTGCGAGCGCGGTGCTCACGAAAATCGGCTATCGGGTGAAGTGAGTAGGAGCGAGGCGCTAGTGGCTAGATCCTAGTTCCTAGCTCCTAGCGTCTCACTTCTGTTTAAGCTGGAACTCGCGCGGCAATCTCGACTGAAACTGCAATGGCTGCCCCGTGACCGGGTGATCGAAGCCTAAGGCCTGCGCGTGGAGCGCGATGCGGGCGTGCGGCCAGAGCCTCGGGTTGCCGACGTAATCGCGGCCATAGCGAGTATCCCCGAGCAGCGGATAGCCCGCCTCGGCAAAGTGGACACGGATCTGATTGCGACGTCCGGTTTCCAGCGCGACTTCGACCACCGTCGCTTCAGGCAAGTGCGTCATCACTCGATAATGTGTGACCGCGAGTTGTCCGGCACTCTCCTCATCCGTGGAGTACTGATCGAGCGTCTTGTCGTCGGTCGTCAAGTAAGAACGAAACGTCCCTTCCAGCGGCATGACCTTGCCCCACACGATGGCCACATAGCGCCGCTGAGGTTTCCGCGCAGCAAACTGGTCGCGCAACTTCTCGGCAATCTCCAAACGCTTGGAGTAATCCGGAGACACCACGATCCAACCGATGCACACAGAACGCTTCGCTCTGCGGTTCTGTCTGACGAAGATGTCGCGTCACCAAAGATACAAGCGTGTTACCTTCACGCTGCCGAGTCGGCACGGTCAGCATCCTAGGTGGCTTGTGCACGACCACAATATCGGCATCTTCGTAGACGACGTCGAACGTTTGCGCGTCCTTGCCGGCGCGTACGACAGGAGCCTCAGGTTCGAGCGCGTCCTGATCGACTTCCACGTGGTCTCCCACGCACACGAACTGCTCGGTCTTCCGCACCGTTCGTCCATTCAGACAGACTGCCCCGTCATGCACGAGCTTCCAAGCGGCCTGCTTACTGAGCTTCGTCATCTGCTGGACAATCGTGCCCAGTCGCCGAGCAGGCTCGGGGATTCGATCGTGTACGGTCAGTGAAAGTTGTGGCATGACACCTTCAAGCAGCAAGAGCAGGCGGCTTTGAATCGCTAAATCGCTTAACTACTGGCGCTACGATAACTGCCCAGAGCACGTTGGAAAACCCACCGCGAACCGACCAGGCTGACGACTGTCGCTACCACCGCAAACGCCGGCAGCAGATGCGCCATACCGTCCTGCCACCGCAAAGGCAGCGCCATGATGCGGGCTGGCACATTCACAACGACCAGCACCGGAATCAGAAACGTAAACAGAAACCGCAACGGTTCACCATACGTCCCGCTATAGATCTCCATCGGATAGCGGGAGAAGTTCGTGATGTAAAACCAGAAGTTGTACAACGTCTGATTGCGTCCTAACCAAATGCTGGTCGCCGCCAAGCTGATCATCAAGCTGTACATAATGGCGACACCACAGCCCAGATAAAACACATACCAGACCGGCATCATGGGCGTCAGCCGCAGTGGATCTTCGGGGCGCGTTGTCAGTCGAAACAGGCTGTAGCCGAGCAAGCCGAGTCCCACCACGAAATTGGCGAGCGCCGACCAGTCGACTTGCTTCAACGATACCAAGAACTGCGTATCGATCGGTTTGAGCAGCGCAAAGTCAAGACTCCCCGAACGAATCAGTTCGCTGAACTCCTGGGCATTCGGCATAAAGAACGCTTGCACGACGCTGTTGATGAACATCGTCGTCGCCAGAAACACGAAGAACTCGTATTTCCCCCATCCGCTACCCCGTCCAATCTCCTGCGTATAAGCAAAGATCAGCAGGTAGAACCCCAAATTCATCAGCACCCAAGAAAACGACGACAGACACTCGATCAAGAAGTTCGAGCGAAACGTCATGTCTCGCACCAAGCTGTTCCGCACGAGCGTCCAAAAGACGCGCAGATAGTTGGGCCCCACGTGGTTGCTCATCACCTATCCTCCGAAGCCGCTGTAGCGAGCCACACCGCGCCGCCAAAGGAATCGATTCAGCCAAATTAGAAATACGATCCAGCCCAGCTCGACCGTCAATGACACAGCCAAGTCAGTGCCAGTTATCTTTTTCAAGAACACCGCCGAAGGAAAATACGCCAAGTAGCGCAACGGTAACCAGGCGACGATCGTCTTCCACGGCTCAGGCAGCATGTCCAACGGAAACATGTGACCCGATAGGAAGAAGCTGAACAACATGTAGA
>JAGQPK010000510.1 GCA_020426755.1 Planctomycetales bacterium | reverse complement strand
TGCCGGCGGCTTCGCTGATTCGAGACCACACATAGATTCCGGAGTCACGTAAGGGTGCAGCTAGAAACGCCAAGTCGCGTCCGAGATTGATGCCAAAGCTGTTGCCCGGTGTGAGAATCGAAAGTCCATATTCACTGGCGTAGTAGTTCAAGATCGGGTCAATGCCACCTGACACTTGCATATCACTCGTCATTTGGTTGACCGCGCCGGCCAGATTGCCAAACACGCCCGCGGTCGTCGAGATCGTGATCTGCCCTTCGAGCACGAGGTTGCCGACATCAGGCAAGTCCGTGGCGCTCGACAGATGATACAGCGAAGTGGCGGGAATCACCGTTGGGGTTGTTGCACCGGGTCGAAGCCAGCTAAGTCGCGCTCCGTCCCCATCCGCGCCTTCGAAGTATTCCATGCGCAAGCGATGTAGGCCTTGCGTCAAGTACAAGGGGCCGGACGACACTTCGGCGAAATCGTGTGTTCCGTCGTTGTCGACGACGAGTGTTTCATTAACGTAGAGGCGGCTTCCGTCGCCGCTGCCGGAGATGAGTTGGTACTCACCCGCTTCATCAACGTAGATGAAGCCGGTCCACCTGGCAGCGAAGTTGTTGGCCGTCGTATTGCGTACGTCGATCGTCTCCAGCACTTGCGATTGAGCTGGCGTCTTTCCCGCCAAGTTGATGTCACTCCAGGTGGCCGGCGTGGAATTGAGTGTGAAGTACTCACCGTAGACGCCCTGTTCGAGATTGGCGGGAATCAATTGTGCGGCGGGAATGAAGCCGCGCGTCCCGTCCGGTTTGAGCCACTCGAGTCGCACGCCGGCCGCTCCCGAGTTGTCAAACATCTCGACGGACAAATCGTGCAGGCCAGCCGATAGAGTCAACTGGCGCACCGGATAAGAACTCACACGAACTTCGCCGAACGACAGAATATTTCCATTGCTAGTCAGGTCGTTTGGGTTGGCGATACGAGAAACCGTGATCCGTTTGCCGACGACGTTGGGAATTGGCACGTTGATGGAAAGCGGGCTATTGAGTGTGTTGCCAGGATTGAGAGTCGGCGATACAAACACTTGATTGTTGTTGGCGTCAAACACCCGTACCACCAAGTCCCGCAAGCGGTCCCGGCAGCAGTCAAGTCGATTGTCGAGCGTTAGACTATCCACTAATCGCTCGCCGTCGAACTCGACGCTCCAACTTGCATTGCGATCGGTCACCGCCGTGTGCGAAAAGGTATTCGGATTGTTGTCAATGGCGTTCGATGCGGGGAAGCTCGTGGTCGATTGACTGGCCACGAGCGTTGCCGGACCATCATTTTGCACATGGAGGGCAACCGTGCCATCAATCGTCAAGCGGCTAGCATCGTTGCCGGTCATGATAAACGCGTAATCGCCGGGCGAGTCGATATAGACTT
Source organism: Planctomycetales bacterium (assembly GCA_020426755.1). Classification (GTDB taxonomy): domain Bacteria; phylum Planctomycetota; class Planctomycetia; order Pirellulales; family Pirellulaceae; genus JAGQPK01. The sequence goes on along the minus strand of JAGQPK010000510.1, from coordinate 3,168 downwards.
GTCCAGTCCAGCGAGCTGCGAAGCGATCGAAGAGTGCCGGATTGCCTAGAGAAGCAAAGGCCCCGTTTGTGTTGGGAAAATTGACGGTGTCGTCCACTCGCGTGTGAACGGGTGTGAGTTGACTGAAGTCGAGTGCATCGAGATTGGTGACGGCACTGCCCAACTGATAGTATTCTCCCAGCAATCCGCCTTCGGAGGTGGTTGGGGACAGCACGTCACTCGGCACGACTTCGCGCTGCGTCGATCCGGGACGAGTCCACCGCAGACGCGCACCGGCTGCTCCGCCGGCTTCAAAAAACTCCATCCGAATGTCGTGAAAACCCGGCGAAAGCTGTACAGACTTCGCTGATGTTGTCAGTTGCAGCGCCGCGTTGGCCTGCACTTTGATCTCAGCGGCAGTGAGCGCGCGATTGTACAGGACGACTTCGTCAATGGACGAATTGATGCCGACCGTCCCCGTCGTTCCGAGCGTACCGCGCGGCAATGGCATGTAGTTGGGATTGGAGCCGGCCAGATTGCCATTGATATAGACTTGCACCCCGGTTTGCGGATTTCCCACGAACGTCACCTGAACGAATTGATTTCGCGGGATAGTCGCAGCCGGTGAGAACCTGTAGTCAGCGACACCGAAACGTGTGAAGCCGAGCTGACCGGAGTTGTTGAATTGGTCCAGTTTCAGCGCGTATTGCGTGTCCTGCAACAGATGATCGCTTGGTCCATTCGGATTGCCAAAATCCTGTAGCACGAAGGAGGCAGTCCAAGCACCGGTTAGTGCCGGCGCATTGATCGCCACACGATCGCCACTTTCGCGTAATCGTACGGCGCCGTCGATCACGCCCGCGACATTGTCGGTGAGAATCTTTTCGCCATGCTTGTTACCCATGGCGTCGATGGCCGGGGGATTGCGGCTCGGCGTCAGCGGCTCGGCGCCCGTTTCATTGAAGCGATACCAGTTCAATGGATTGCTCTGCGCGACCAATTCCGCATACGTGCCGTTCTCAACGAAACCGTGTAGGCCATCGTTATTGTCTACCAATTGACCGTCAACGTAGACGCGGCTGCCGTCGTCACTGCCGCTGGTGAACGTGTATTCGCCAGGCGTATCGATGTAGATCTGCCCGGTCCAGCGTGCCGCGAAGTTGTCTCGCAAGGCCGGGCCGGCGAATCCGCCAAAGTCACCGGTCGTCGAGGCGAAATCGACGTTGGAATCGACTCTTGTGTGCACGGGAGTCAATTGGTCGAAGTTGATTTGATCTAACGCGCTGGGCGAGATCGCTAACTGATAGTATTCGCCTAGTAGGCCGTGTTGACCCAAAACGTCGCCCGTCGAAGCCGACAGCAACGGCGATGCGGCCCGCGGGGTGAACCCGTCGCTGCCTTGCTGTAAGGCGAAGATCAGGTCATTCGTGTCGAAATAGCCGCTGTGGTCCCAATCGCCTTCGGAATACCTTGCCTCTAGCCCCGTGTTGTACTTGCCCGCTGAAAAGGCGACGACCAGATCGCTGGAATCGAATTTGCCGTCGCCATTGGAGTCGCCCGCGATGGGAGCCGTGGTCGAGGATTCGGGCAACCGGACTTGCAGCGAAATAGGGCCCGAATTCGTGTACGTGGCCGTGGGATTTCCGTTTTCATCCAGGGTCACCGACTTGACCCAGTCGCCATTCAACTTGATGCCGTTGCCAGCTTCATCACTGAGGAACATCGAGTCGCCAACCATCCATGCCATCGTATCGCCGTTGGCGATTTCCGAAGTCATACGTTGGACGTTGCCATCGTTCAACGTGTAGTTGCGCAGATTGAAGACATATTCCGTCGTGCCTTCAATTGCTTCGTCCGCTGGTTTGGCCTCGACGACGATCGTGTAAGTGCCCGATTGCTCCGCGATGTACATCGCAGCAGGATCCGTATTCGATTCAAGCGTTGTGGGATCACGGATGTCGTCACTTTCGTAAACGACCGTGCCCAGCGGATCAAGAATCGACAGCCGGCTATCGCGGTAGGCGCCGCGGACCGTGTCAACGTCCGCATACAACATCTCGCCGGCATCCAGGCGAATTAGAAAGTGGTCCTGTTCCCCATCTTCCTCAAACGTTTGATCGAACTGCCGGAGCTCCATCGGGTGGGGATCGGCATAGACCAAATCCGCGGCCATCAATTGACGGGCTTCCAGCGTTTCAGCAAATGCCAGCCGCTTGAGCTTCTGCTTGCTGAGTCCACGGCAGGGTGTTGATAGTTTTGAATGAGCGCGATTGCCCCAACGACGCAGTACAGTCATGTTTCCGTTGCCCCGCGAGTTATTCGATGAAGAAGTTGTTAGCGAATGCTGGCCCGAGAAGCGGGCGCTAGCAGGTACCTCTCCAACGGCGCGCAGAATGAGACACCGGTTGCGTAAATTTCTCGAAAGTGACCCGTGTCCCACCTATGCGGTGCTCGTGAAGTGAAGGACGGGTGGGGAACTGCCAGCAGCGGACGGATTACGGGCGGCCAGCCGATGGATGGCCTTACCGTTTCCCGCCGAATGGGGCGAAATCGATTCGCAGTTCACTCCTGATACGCGCCGTACTGAAAAGCGAACACAAGATCGCGAGAGTCGAATTTGCCGTCACCATCCCAGTCGCCTTCCTCCCAGGTGACACGGTCAGCTAGCGGCTCTTCGTACTTGCCGGCTTGAAATACAAGCACAAAGTCGCGCGAGTCAAATCGTCCGTCTCGATTCGAATCTCCAGGAATATTTGGTTGCTCATCCGGCAGCCCAGGAGTACCGCCAAGTTGTCGACTCGCGCGCCACGCAGCAGCGGACTCATACCAGGTAGGATCGGCGACTAGCTCGTCAATTGCCTGCAACGAGAAGCCATCACCGTCCGTCTCGGCAACCCAATCATCCTGATAGGTGAGCTCGCTGATCGTCGCGGCGGCTGCATCCACGAGCGTGATCGTTTCACTGCGATTGCTCAAGCCCCCAGACCATTCACCGACAACGGCATCCAAAGAGCCGTAGCGCGCCATAAACGCGGCCTGATTCTCCACCACAACGACGCGCTGTTGCGGCTTCAGATACGTGATGTCCGACGAGTCGAAGTCAAAAGCGATTCCTGTGCGCTGACCATCGATTTCACGTTGAATATATCGAACGCCTGCGAGCGAGACAGTATCGTTTGAGATGTTCAT
>JAGQPK010000050.1 GCA_020426755.1 Planctomycetales bacterium | reverse complement strand
AGTAGTAGATCTCTGCATCGTCGAGCGTTTGATCCGCGTTCTCGACCGGCTCACGGTAGACACCCTGGCCGTCGTCGGTGTTGTCTTCGATCTTAATGGTGAGGTCGCCGCCCACGCATTCGACGAACACGATGTCTTCGATGGAGACATGAGGATGCTTGCCGGTGCGGTGTTGGTCGCGGTTGGTTTTCGTCCAACGGAATGCATGTTGCGGCGGATAACGCACTTCGTGATCGCTGCGATTATCAATGTATTCCAGCGAGTTGTCGCGAATCAGCCACTTGAATGCCTTGACGTCGCTGCTGGTTTTGCCCACACGGAAAACCATGTAGAGCAGGGGGCCTTGCTGGAAGAACCGTGAAAACGTCGCGTGCTTGTAGTAGCGATACAGTTCTGCGAAATCGCGCTGAAAGCCGGCGTCATGAAGCAAGTCGAGCGTTTCGGAGTGCGCTACGTCACCATCCAAGCGATAAACGCTGAAGACGTCTGACGTAGCGATCTCTGTCTTCAGGCCGAAATGGACGTTGTAGCCGAGTAGCAGCCAGTCGCCAATCGAAACCAAGTCGCGTGGCACGCAGTTGTGGTCTGTCGCGACGTGCGCCGTGCCGATCAATCGCGTTTCGATATTACCGAACACATTAGCGCGGGCGGCATTGAGTTGTGCGAAACGCTGCTGTAAATCCAGCGCGGCTTCTCGGAGACGTTTGCGCAGAACTTCGTATGTTCCGGCGGTCAGCGTAGCGGTCGACATATTGGAGCAGTGCCTTGGTAGCCTCGATCGGACTTGTTTGCCTGCGGATGGAAATCGCAAGCTAGTGCACAGTTACAGCTTGGTGGTCGGGTGCGCCGGCAGACTCTAACCGTGGGTGATTCGGCCTGGAACCGCAGCGGACGCGTCGCGGCGAGGCAGGCCGAATCCTAGTTGCGAGCTGCGACAACGCTTTACGCTGGTTCCGCTTCTTGGCCATTCAACAATCCGGCAACCGATGCTTGCGACAGGTTCAGGTGGCCGGCCCAGCCCAAGAGTTTGCCGAGCGATTCGTATGTCTGCGGTGCGATTTCACTTGCCAGTAGTTTACTGACGAGCGCGGCGACCGATAGATCTCGCAAGTCGCCGGCTGACAGATTCAATTGAGTGACGTAGTGGCGCAACTGTTCGCGAAACTCATCTGTGTTTCCACCGAAGAGCGCATCCTTTACATGGCTGGTGATCTGCGAGTGCTGTACGAAGCGGTCGATCGATTTGGCGCCGCGCACGGCGCCTGCGATCTGGTCGAAGAATTGCCCGTCGCCACCGACGATATCAATCTTGGCCGACCGCATGGCTTCGGCAAGCACCGTGGCTTGCTGGGTCGAGATTGTTTGTTGCGCGTCAATCGCGGCAATCTCAATCTGCTTGTCTTTCTCCAACCGCAACTTGAATTCCTCGTGTTCCTTGCCCACGGAGTCGAGTTCTTTCATTGCGGCTGCTTTCTTCGTAATGCCTTCTGCCTCGCTCAAATAGCGTTCCTTGAGCACCGTTGCTTCGGCGCGGCCTTGTTTCTCTGTCGCAGCAGCGTGAGCTTGCAGTACGTGTGCGTCGGCTAGCCCTGCTGCAGCATGGTCAGCTGTCTTGGCTTCCGCCAGCATCTTGGTAGCCAGCGCCTGCTTCTCTGCGCGATCACGCTCGGCTTCCGCTTCAACGCGAATCTTTTCTGCCAGCATTTCAGCAGCACGGCGCGCAGCTTCGGCCGCCTTAATCTCTTTCACCAACGCTTCTTCGGCAGTCATTTCGGCTGCCGTCACCTGTACCTTCTTGCGACGATCAGCAGTGGCGAAGGCCTCGGTATCTTTGATGCGTTCCTGTTCTTCTACCACAACTCGCTCCACGGCGACGCGCTCGCGAATCACCTCCTGGATGTTGCGTCGTTCCGTTTCAATCGCCTTCTCCTTTTCGACGCCGGCGACTCCCACGATTCGTTCTCTCTCTGTTTGTTCGAGCGCGCGATCGCGTTCGAGCCGTTCCAACTCGACCGCATCAGTCCGTTCTTTATTTCGCTGGGCAACCAGGATCTGCCGCAACTTGTTTTGTTCGGCAATGCCAATCTCTTCGTCGGCGGCAATCTTGGCGCGTTCCGCGTTGAGACGCTGTTCTTCTCGCACTTGAGCGGCAGCGGCACGCTCACGAGCTTCGATCTCGGAGATTTCCCGCTGTTGTTTTTCAAGTGCTTCGACGCGTTGTCGTTCCAATTCCATGATGGCTTCTTGGGCCTCGACGTCCTGTTTCTTCAGCGTCTTCTCACGCTCACGAGTAAAGTGGTTTTCTTTGACCTTCTCGTTTGAAGTCAGTTCGGTGATCTTCTTGATGCCTTCCGCATCGAGAATATTGTTTGGATTGAGTAGCTCCAGCCGAGTCTGTTCGAGATAGTCGATAGCCGCGTCATCCAAGCGATAGCCGTTGAGATCGGTGCCGATTACCTTGAGAATCTGATCTTTGAATTGCTCCCGCTTGTCGTACAATTCGACAAACTCAAATTGCTTGCCAACCGTCTTGAGGGCTTCGGAGAACTTTGCGTCAAACAACTCCCGCATCGTTTCGATTTGGCTGGCACGACGGCAGCCGATCGACTGAGCGACTTCCCTAATCTCGGCTTCCGTCTTGTCGATGCGGATGAAGAAGGCCACGCGGATATCGGCGCGAATGTTGTCTTTGCAGATCAACCCCTCGGAGCCTTCACGAGCGATCTCGAAGCTCTTCAGCGTCAGGTCCATGCGCTCCGCATGATGAACGACGGGAGCGACAAAGATGCCGCTCGCCGTAACCACTCGTGTGCCGCCCGCGCCCGTGCGGACAATCGCTTCGTCCGGGCCGACCTTGACGTAGTAACGGCTCGCCGTAGCCGCAAAGCCGGCCAGCAACACGACGGTCGTCACGACGGCGAGTACGAGATAGGCAAACGTCTGTCCCAGAGTTACAGCCAGTAAACCACAGTACACCAGCGAAGTCATTGCTGATCCCAATCAAGTAGTTGTAGGTGAAACGATATAGATGCGACGTTCGGCGTCGTAGTGAGTAATCCAAACTCGCGTCCCCTTAGTTAAGTGCGGTCCGTCGGTGCGCACATTGAGCAGCAACGGTGCGCCCTCGGTGGGGAACTTCACTTGGCCAAATTGTGAATTTGCCTCCAGCGAACTGATGTGACATTCGCGCCCGATGAGCGATTGCGGTGTGAGCGCGCGTTCGGCGGGATTGAGTCGCAGATTCACGCGAGGTACGACGGCACGCGTGATGAATACCGCAATCAGCAGGTTGCGCGCTGCCAATAGTATGCTGCCGAGTACGCCAACAGCGCCGAACAGTTGTTGATCAATCACGAGCCAACTCGCCAATGAAATCAGCCACCAGGTGATGGCCATCGTGTCCAGCCAAATCAGCAGCGGTACTTCACTTAGTCGCAACCAGCGAAGCGTCATCATGCCCCAGGAACCAAGGCTGTCTGTCGCTGTTTGTAAATCAGCTGTGCTCGGCAGCTGTGAATCGACACCGTCGAGATCGACTTGGCCATCGCCAAATAGGCCGTCGGTCGCTCCGCTATCCACATCGAAGTTCCAACCAACGAGGAGGGAGAACAGACTCCACGTCACAAACACTGCCAGCAGAAAAGTCGCTGGCATGACTGGTCCGCTGACCAACGGTTCAAGAATTCCGCTCATAACTAGCGAGTTTGCCCGCTCGAATTGGATCATAGTTACCTTACATTCGCCGCCGCGCGCATTATATAGCCGACAATCCGCCAAGCGTATCGGAAACTCGCCAACAGTTACGCTGCGTGAAGTCGGAGGAGGTCAACGCAAATTGACGAGCGGACGATGTCGCGAAGCCGGCGCGCAATGCAAGTCGTCGCTTGCCGTGTGTGTCAGTCAGCACCGTGGCGGCAGGTGGGAAACGAGACGTGATCGACCGTGCCAAGTCGAACCGGCCGCGTGACGGCTTGATTTTGCGCACGGCGTCGCTGTGCGCGCATATCAGCAGGCGAGCGTGTTAGCGATCAGTGATCAGCTGCGAGTTGCTGATCAAGGCCAGGTACTTGCCATCGGGAGACCAACTGGGCACGTTAATTGTTCCTTGACCTCCGTACACGTAGGCAAGCACGCGCGGCTTGCCGCCGTCGCGTGGGAACAGTCGCAGCAACACGTGCTGGTAGAACGGATGATCGTCGGCAGCGATTGTGTTGGGAAATGAGAGAGTGACGAACTGCTGGCCATCTGGCGCGACGTGAGGAAACCAGTTGTTATAGTCGTCGTCGGTAAGTTGCGTCGGTTGGCTTCCATCGGCACTCATTCGCCAAATCTGCATACGGCCGGTAGTTGATGAGTTGTAATAGATTGTTCGCCCATCTGGATGGTACTCTGCGCCATCGTCCAGCCCTGGACTGCGTGTCAGACGCTCCTCTGCGCCGCCACCGATGGGAATGCGATAGATGTCGAACTCGCCATCACGTTCTGCCGTGTACAGCAGGTTCTTGCCGTCGGGTGACCAACCGTGCAGGTAGGACGGGCCCTGCGACGTGACATTTCGTGGCGATCCGCCTGCCGCAGGCACGACGGCAACGATCGATCGGTTGTCATGCTCAGCGCTGTGATGACTGATACCGTGCCAGGAGCCATCAGGTGACAATACATGGTCGTTGTTGTTGCGGGTTGATGTGCCGGTGTCGATGGGTGTTGTGTTACGCTTGTTGAGATCGAATGCGTAGAGTCGACCGTTGGCGTTATAGATAATCGAATTTCCATCTGGAGCCCAATTAGGCGCTTGGAGCGGATCAGCGGATTCCAGGACGACTTGGCGATGCCCTGTGGCAATTTCGACAATCTCCAGACGACTGCCGATGTAGTCGCGATAGGGACGAAAATCGGCGGCGGCCGGAATCGTGATGCGTACATTGTCGAAAGTTGCCCGCTCGATCACGTCAGCCCGATGTGAACAGATGAAGAGGCCAACATAGACTTCGTCGCCTAGGTTCAAATCTTCAAGCTTGCTTTCGGCAAGTGGTTCACCGTCGCGGGCCACTTTCATTGTGTAAACGTTGCCGCGACGTTCCAGTTGTAAAACGTCAGGACTCGTCGCAGTTGACTTCACTTCCTCGGTGTTCGCGCCAGGGGACCGGCGAAACTGGAGTGAAGTAAGACCATCGCCATGTACCGCTACATCAGCGTAAGCCGAGTTGGGAGCCAATGAAGCACGAACCATCCAGCCAATCTTGCGATGTGGATCAGTCCCTTCGCCGATAAAACGACCTCGCGCGTGGAGTACGAAGTCACCGCGTAGTTTTCGCCATACGAAATGAAACTCGTCATCGGCGAACCACATGTTGGCGCCTGCGCCACTTAACAGATAGGTGTCGCCGGTCGCGTCATATTCCGCACTTCCTGATCGTTGAACATTGCCGACGTCGGAATGTGAGGTGAATTGGCCAACGGAGGCGTCAGCGCAGTCGGTGTCGGTAGCGTTCGCAATCGCAATCAGGCCGAATGCGAACATTCGGCTCAGCATCCAAAACAACTTTCTTCCGTAACAGCGACTCGATGACGTCATACGAGAAATCTCCACACGAAAGCGACTGCATAGATTAAAAGCAACTCGACAACCGCCGCACGATACTGCGCCGAAGTGTCCCCGGCAACTGGTTATGATTTGGTGTGATGGCGACTCGCAGGGAAATCTTTTACAATCAGAGTCGTTAGAGTCACGAGTGTTGCGGGGAGAGACGTCGAAAGCAACAGAAATGCATGAGACCATGCATAGCTGAATCGGCCAAGGCGGTTGTCATGCGCTTACATCTAGAACGCCATCGAACCGAACGAATCGGTTGGCTACGTGCGGCCGTATTGGGTGCGAACGATGGCATTGTTTCGACGGCGAGTCTCGTGATTGGCGTGGCGACGGCAGAATCCACTAAGGCAAACATCTTGGTGGCGGGCGTCGCAGGGTTGGTCGCCGGGGCGATGTCGATGGCGGCGGGCGAGTACGTTTCAGTTAGCTCACAAGCTGACACGGAGGCTGCAGACCTAACGCGTGAACGTCAGGAACTCGCGACCGATCGTGTCGGTGAGTTAGACGAGCTGACTGCGATTTACGTTCAGCGAGGCCTGACCGAACCGCTCGCCAAAGAAGTGGCAAGGCAATTGATGGAGTTCGATGCGCTGGGTGCACATGCGCGAGATGAATTGGGCATCTCCGAGGCAACTACGGCGCGACCAATTCAAGCGGCGTTGGCATCGGCCGCTACGTTTGCTGTGGGAGCAGCGTTGCCGCTGTTGACTGTTTGGGTGACCCCGACGGCGGCAATTCCGCTTACGGTGTCCGGCATGTCACTTGCCTTCTTAGCGTTGCTGGGCGGAGTCGCTGCCCGGGCCGGCGGCGCTCCCATGCCCAAAGCCGTGATGCGTGTTACGTTCTGGGGAGCTCTAGCTATGGCAGCGACGGGAATCATCGGCGCTCTGTTCGGCGTCTCCGCGTAACTCGCTTCAATCGCAGCTGGGCAGCTTCACCGGCACTCGAAACCGACTCGTGATAAGGCTACTTGATGCGGGAAGATTTAACGTTCGCGAACGCTGCGTTCACATTTTTCAATCGCGTCATCTGGAGGTAACACGTGTCGAATATCGTGACAGGCGTTGCTGGCGGATTGATCGCCTTGGCCACCTGGGTGCCGAGACGGTGCAACGCCAGCTAAAACGAATTGGTTCATTGCCTACAGGAGGCCTAGTCATGTCACGAAAGTTCTGGCGTTCGCTTGTGACGGCGGTCGCAGCCATGTTACTGGTTACGCTTGCCGGGCAGAATTTGTCTGCTGCCGATACGATTGATGAGCGACTTGCCGCTGCGGTCTATCAGGAGGAGACGGCCGGCAATCTGGGAGAAGCCATCAAGCTGTATCGTGAAATTGTGCGCGACGGCAAGGACGCAGCCACCGTGGCGGCGAAAGCTCACTTGCGTTTGGCACGTTGTCTGAAGAAGCTTGGTAAGCAAAGCGACGCGCGACACGAGTTGGAGCAACTCATCGCCGGCTATCCCGATGTAACAGATGTCGTACGACAGGCGAAGGCGGAGCTGGAGTCGTCGATGCCGTTGCTGGCCGCGCCTTGGAAGTCAGGTGAGCGGCAGACACTTGTAATGAAGTTCGCCGGGGGGCAAACGATCGGCTTGATCGGACTGAATGCAAACTTAGTTCAGCACGAAGGTCGTGACGCCTGGCGGTTTGGCGTACATCGATATGTGCTGGTCGGTGACAATGAAGGTTTCAGTGATGTGCTTGTTGATGCTGATAACAATCACCCTATTCGGACCGTCTGGCAACACTTGATTCTTGGGAATGGTACTGCCACTTACCACGACAACGAAGTCGTGTTCGATCTCACTCAACCGTCAGCGGAAACCAAGACCGTGCCGTTGTCAGGCGTGACGTACTCAAATGACCAAGTGTTCTTTCTGTTGCGGCAACTGCCGCTGAGCGTTGGTGCAGAGATCACCCTGCCAATCTGTACTGAGTTCGCTCATATGGCGATGGATATTAAGCTGACCGTGCCCAAGATTGAAAGCATTACAACACCGGCGGGAACATTTGAATGCTTTCGTGTTGAGATGAACATCGGTCAGACCTTCTGGGTTGCCAATGATGAGCAGCGTTCGATCGTCAAGTTTGACGCGGGTGCCGTTATCGGTGAGCTGATTTCAACTGGCGATGGGCAGGCCGAACAGCGCGATATTGGCGATGGATTCTCGCTTACACTGCCCGCCGGTTGGCACCTTGCGACTTTTGCCGACGCCAAGCTACCACGGGCACTGATCATCGCTCCTGCGATGTGCAACGTGATGGTTCGTGTCGAAGAGCGTAAGGAAGCAGGGAAGCTGAACGCTGAGCAGGCTCAAGCTGATCGCGTCAATCGCTTGAAGAAGACACTGAAATCGCTGGTTGTGCGTGACAACGTAGACAAAAAGACCGAATTGGCTGGTAGTGATGCCGTGCGCATTGTCTACGATCACTCGTTTGCGAAAGCAAACTACGTTGGCGATGAGGTTCTGGCCCGGACTAAAGAGTTCGACTTGCTAATTGCTGCGCAGAGCGAGAAAAGTATCTACAGCGAAATCGTAACGGAATTGGATGCGCTGCGAGCGTCGCTCACGCACAAAGAGTAGATTCGGATGCGTTTGTCACGAAGAACGGGTCATGCGTTCAGCGAATGGCCCGTGATTCTGCTGTTCTTGTTGTTAATGGTGCCGACCGTCGGTATCCTGATGTTCGTGATGCGCGCCAATCAGCTCGAGCGTCTGGCATCACGTCAACTGCTTTTGGAGGCATATCGCTCGCAGCTCCGCGACGTGCGAGCTCGCCTTACTAGTCGCTTTGACGATCTTATGAAAGCTGCTCGACAAGCCAATGACACGTCGCCCGCCAGCCGGTTCGCGTCGATTGTCACGGATGGAATGTGCGACTCTGTTGTTGTGCTCGACGCGAACAAGTCTGCACTTTATCCGACAGTTGAGATTCCTCCGAGCGCGCCGATTACGTGGCCGACAAACTTGGCATCGCTTTGGTCGCACGCTGAGTTTCTTGAGTTTCAGCAGAACTCACCGCATGAGGCCGCGCATGCCTATGAGCAAGTTGTTGATGCGGCCGTAGACCCTCTACTGACTGCACTCGCTTATCGTGGTCAGCTTCGTTGTTTGCTAAAACAACAGCGGCTGAACGAAGGGCTGGAGTTATTGGTCGCTTGGGAGTCGAATCCGGCAGCACGCAACGCACGCGATTCGGACGGCACGTGGCCACTCATCGCAGCGCAAGTGTTGTGGCTGAATGATGCCGCAGCTGCGGGCGTCACGAATGACGTAATTGCGAAGAATGAACATATCCGGCAGACATTGAATGACTACAGGACGGTGGAGTTTCCGGCTCCACAACGTCGTTTTTTGATGAAACAGTGGCAGCAGATTGACAACTCGCTGGCTGCCGACGTGGGGGCGAAAGATGGTAGCCCGGCAGCGGCAAGGCTTCCCACGCTCGACGCTGAGGAATTGGCTGCTGCGTGGCTGACTGCGGAGGGGCGGACTCCTGTCACCGCTACGCTTGCTCTCAGTAATGTTGACGATGTTTGGCAAATCGCGTTATCTAACGATGCGACAACCGTCTTGCTGATTCGTGGAATCACCTTGCAACAGTGGTTTGACACGTTGTTGTCGGCTGAATCATCTAATCCGGATGTGAAAGTGACGTTGTTGAGCCCGAGTGAAGTGACGGCAAGCGATGCGGCACTAATGGAAGACGTTGGTTTGCCAATGAGAGGCTGGCGGATCGCACTGCAAAGTGACGGATTGAGTGCCACTTATCAAGCGGAGCAGCTCGTCACTACCTGGGTAGTGATTGTGTTGGCGATTACGCTAACTATCGGCGCTCTCGCAACGATCCGTGTCATACGGCGTCGATTGCAGCTCGCTGAACTGCAGAACGACTTGGTCGATACAGTCGCGCACGAGCTGAGGACTCCGCTGGCATCAATGCGGCTGCTAACAGACACACTCCGCTCTGGGCAGCTCACCGAAAAGCAGCATGTCGCCGAGTATCTTGACATGATGGCTCAGGAGAACACGCGTCTCACACGTATGGTGGAAAACTTCCTATCTTTCTCTCGTGCCAAACGCGGCGTCAGTTCGCTGCAACTCGGAGCGGTAGATGTTGCGGACGTAGTCAGCGCCGCAGTCGGAGCTGTGGGGCCAAAACTATATGGACCCGATTGCCAACTCCTGATCGACGTGCCGCCGCACTTGCCATGCGTGCACGCGGACCGTGATGCGTTGGTCGCAGTGCTCATCAATCTACTTGATAATGCCTACAAGTACTCTGACCCCGTGCGCAAGATCGGCGTCGCTGCGTCTACGTGTGGAGATCGCATTCAGCTGCGAGTGTCCGACAACGGCCCGGGTTTGACGCGTGGTGTCCAGCGCCGTGCGTTTCGCAGATTCTATCGTGGTCAACGACAATTGAATCAGACGATCAGCGGTTGCGGGTTGGGATTGAGCATCGTCAAGATGATGGTAGACGCGATGCGAGGCACGGTTCGTATCGACAGCCATGCCGGCAAGGGAGCCACTTTCATCGTTGAGCTCCCCATTTCAGCCGCAGACTGAGTCCAGAGAAATGAGATACGCATGACGGCGCCGCGAGTATTGATTGTGGAAGACGACCTCACCATTCTGCGTGGATTGTGCGATAACTTCAACTTCGATGGCTATGAAGTGCACACGGCAATCGATGGACGGCAGGGACTGGAGATGGCTGTCGCGATTTCCCCCGATGTGATTCTGCTCGATATCATGCTGCCATCGCTCAACGGTTTTGAAGTCTGTCGCGAATTACGCGCGCGTCAGGTTAATTCCACAATCATCATCTTGACGGCGAAGGGACAGGAGGATGACATCATTCGCGGTTTGGAATTGGGGGCGGATGATTATGTGACAAAGCCATTCCGCATCAAGGAAGTGCTGGCGAGGGCCAGGGCATTTCTGCGCCGGCGCAGTCATCCGGTCGGTGACAGGATTGCGTTTGGGCCTTTTGAGCTGGATCGTAGTGCCAAGCGGTTACGTCGTGGGGACACTAACATCGAGCTGACGACGAAAGAGTTTGGTGTGCTCGAGTACATGGCAACTCGCGCCGGTCGCGCTTTGACTCGTAATGAATTACTCGATGCCGTTTGGGGCCGTTTCGTTATTGTGTCTGATCGCAGCGTCGATCGTTGCATTACTACTTTGCGTTCGAAGATCGAAGACGATCCGCGGCATCCGCATTGGATTGAAACCGTGCGCGATGTTGGCTATCGGTTTCAAGATGATCCACATTTCTAAATGTGCGACACCCGCGAACGCCGAATGGCCCATCAGTTGAATGTATAGCTACGTTCAGTCGTCACTCAGGCCGCGCTGAGTCGTATCGGGTGAAAACCAGATCACAACAGCGCCGAGTAAGTAGATCCACCCGGTGATCTCTCCGATTCGACCGTAATCGCCTGCGTAATGAGTCTTAAGCCAATCCGCAGCTACCAGAATCCCGAAGGCGGTGGCGATACGGCCAAAGTTAAAGCCGACGCCTGCGCCGGTCGAACGAACGCGGGTCGGGAACAGTTCAGGCAGGCACAATGGCAGCCAGCCGAAAAAGAACCCGCTGAATAAACCCAACGCAGCGACCCACCACAGAAACGAGGGTTCTCCCGGTGCCGAGTAGCCGAAGAGACCTTGTGAACAGATCAGGCAAAGGACTGAGAGCAGGAAGTAGGAAAAGCGTCGGCCCATCCATGTTGCCAGTGCGCCTCCGAGTAGACTCGCGACCGACCCGGGCGCTGATCGCGCGAGCAGCGTCTTCGCCTTCAGTGCCGGATCCAGTTGTGAGGCCCAAGCGTTTGCCCAATTTGCGTTACCCCACCCGCCGAACAATGGGATTGTGCCCAACAAGATGGCGACGAGGGTAATTCCCAGCATGGGAGGGCTGAAGATTTCCAGCAGGGGTGAGGTCGCGCGCTTACCCGTTTGTTCGTGCTGCTGTTTCGATGTTGCACGAATGGCGAGCCATCGTGGGGATTCACGCACCGTAAGTTGGACCCAAACTGCTAGTAGGAGCGGCGATAAGCTGAGCACCATGACCCAACGCCAGTGGTCAGGCGTCACATGAAATCGCCAAGTTAGCAATGAGAACAACGTGATCCCGACGTTCGCTGCAGTACCGATCACGCCCGAGAGCATTGGCCGCGACATGTTGGGCCACGCCTCAGAAATCAACGCGATTCCGTTCGGCCACATCCCGCCCACACCGACACCCACCAAGAAACGCATCACAAGCAGTTGCGGCGCCGATTGTACGAAGTAGCAGAGCCCGGCGAAGATCGAATACCAAGCGATCGTAATGGCCATTGCCGTGCGGCGTCCCGCCTTGTCACCGACCCACCCCAGCAAGTAACCTCCGGCTGCGGCACCAAGCATAAATGAACTGGTTAGCCATCCGAACCATTGACCATACAGTGCTTCGTTTGCCGGCCCCAGCAGGTCCTTGGCCGCGTCACGCATCACAACGGACGCGACGGCAAGTTGGATACCGGCCAACAGCCAACCCAAAAAGCCCGCGGCCAGGATGTTGTAGCGCTGTGACTTAGTTATGTCAGAATCCATGGTCATCGTCGCTGTTCGTCTCGGGACTGCGTTGCCGACTGGCCCAGTGGAGGAGTCGTAATTGCTCCCCGCGATTGACGGCTACGCGAGACTATACACGAATCGCGGCCGATCTGCATAACTCTGCGTGTCGCTGGCTTTCCACGGACGCTCCGATGCCCTATCCTCACGGTCGAATTGCACGCAAACTCATCGCGACGGGGAACGTAATGGCGGGAAAGATACTTATGCCGATTGGAGACGGGACAGAGGCGCTGGATACCTTCTACGCCTACTATCGACTTCCAGAGGATGGCTACGAAGTGATCGTTGCGGGGCCGGAGGCGCGCCTGTATCACACTGTCTTACATGAGGTTCCACCGAATCCCGAAGTGCCATGGGACATTACACAAGAGCGACCTGGTTACCATCTGCAAGCGAGTGTCGCCTTTCGCGATCTCGATGCGAGTGACTTCGCTGGCGCTTTCATTTCGGGCGGTCGCGCCCCAGAGTACATTCGCTATGATGCCCACTTGTTGCGCGTCGTTCGTGAAATCGCAGACGCTGGAAAGCCGATTGCGTGTCTCTGCCACGGCATCGAAATCCTGACTGCTGCCGATTGCATACGCGGAAAACGTGTGACGACGGTGCCCAAGTGCGCACTGGATGCGGAGCAGGGCGGTGCGCGGTACGAGAACTGCCCCTGTATCGTCGATGGATCACTGGTGACGGGCCGCGGTTATCAGGATAACACACTCGTGCTGAAGGCACTGATCGAGATGCTCAAAACGCAGCGATCTTAGTTGCAAGGGAAGATACCGCCATGAATCTCTCGCTCTCTGTCCGCATTGCTGAAGGCTTTCTCAGTAAGGAGCATCCCATTCTGCCGCTTGCGGAACTTGCTGACGTCGCGTTGTCAGCCGGTTACAGTGCACTGTGTATGCGGGCCTCGCAGATCGGCGTCAACTCCTCAGCGGAACACGTCATGCATGCCGCTAAAATGTTGAGGGCGAATGACTTAAGCGTCAGCATGATCACGGGCGATTTCGACATCGTCTATAACAACGAACGCGGGCCGAATGCGCTGGCCAACATTGGCCCGTATCTGGAATTGGCCACGGCGCTCGGTTCGACGTTGATTCGAGTCGCGCTAAAGAAGCAGGAGGATATACCGCTTGCGCAGCGAGCAGCAGATGCGGCTCGAGAAGTTGGTATTCGACTAGTACACCAGTGTCACACACTGAGCTTATTCGAGACGGTCGAGTCGATCGAGACAACTTTAAAGGCTATCGGCCGCGAGAATTTCGGCATCATCTACGAGCCGGCTAATCTCGAGTTGTGTGGGCAATCGTACGGGCGAGATACGCTGGAACGCTTGGCACCATGGATCTTCAACGTCTATTTGCAGAATCAACGTCTCAAGCCGGACGGTGCAGTGACTTTGGATACCTGGTGCCGTGGCCCTGTTGCGTTT
>JAGQPK010000509.1 GCA_020426755.1 Planctomycetales bacterium | reverse complement strand
CAACACCGTCGAACAGAAAACCCTGACGAGCAACCGCTTGCCGCAATGCTTCTGCCGCGTCGATGGCGGTGTCAATGTCTTCGCCTGGCATCACGACTGCGAATTCTTCGCCACCAAAGCGTCCCAGCTCGTGTCCATCTTGAAGAACGCTGCGCATCCGACGCGCAGCTTCACGCAATACGTAGTCGCCGGCAGGATGCCCATGTGTATCGTTGATTCGTTTGAAGTGATCAAGATCGATCAGCGCGAGACTTGCGATCTGCTTGGCCGAAACGATCCGATTGCAGGCCTCCAGTAACGATTCGGTGATGGCGCCACGGTTGAGAATGCCTGTGAGCGCATCTTGGCGAGCGAGTCGGCGTAGCTGGGCCTGCGTGGCCAGCAGCTTGTCTTGCAAGTCGATGATGCGTTGCCCGGCGCGAATTCGTTGGCGTAGCTCCTCGGTTTCCACCGGCTTGCGTAGAAAGTCGTCGGCGCCGGCTTCCAAGGCTTCGACCGCGGCCTCACTCGAGCGATTCGCAGTCAGAAAGATGATGTACGGGTACAACGTCAGATCTGCGTCCCGCAAAATGCGGCAGACGACGGGGCCTTCGAGATCGGGCATCACCCAATCCAATAAGATCAGTCGGGGCGGGTCCGCGCCGCAGACCAACTCGACCGCCTCGTGCCCGCCTTCGGCAAGCAACGTTTCATACCCCCAGCTCTGTAAATTCTTACGCAGCACCCGCCGCGTCGTGGGGCAATCGTCGGCGATCAGAATCTTCATAAGTTGTCGTTCTGGTTTGTCGAGGAGGCCGTTCTGCGATGATATGTGACCAAGCAAAGGCTACAACAGGCGGCGACGAAGTCAACGCGACTGTTAGCGATGTATCGAGCCCCATAGCCTCGTGGCCGCTACCGGCCTATAACTAGGTGCCAGGAGTTTCGGACCTGTTAGTCGGGTTGCTCGGATTGTTGTCAACCGTTTGCCAAGTTAGCTCTGCAAATGTCATCGTCCACATCGCGCAATGACACACCTTCGTCATCGGGACGTCATGCAAGAGACGTTACAGGCGGTGCAGGTGTGTTGTTGAAGTTGGTAGATGTCGACAAAACGTATCGCATGGGCGACGTCGACGTGCCCGTTTTGCATCACGTTAATTTGCGCATCGAGGAAGGACAGATCACGGTCATTGTGGGACCATCCGGTTCCGGCAAAAGCACCTTATTGAACTTGGTAGGTGGCATTGATCGTCCCACTTCCGGCAGTGTTTTCTTTCGCGGGCACGATATCAGTGACTATTCTGAACGGCAGTTAACCGACTATCGCCGCGACCGCATCGGCTTCGTTTTTCAGTTCTACAATCTCGTCTCCACATTGACGGCATTGGAGAACGTACGCGTCTCCACTGAGATCGTGCGCGACGCGATGGCGCCGCAGGACGCGCTGCAGTTAGTTGGACTGTCGCATCGATTGGATCACTTTCCGGCACAGCTTTCCGGTGGCGAACAGCAGCGTGTGGCCATCGCGCGGGCGGTCGCTAAGAAGCCAGACCTGCTACTCTGCGATGAACCCACGGGGGCCCTGGATCTGGCAACCGGCCGCAAAGTACTGCGAGCGCTTGTTGAACTCAACACGAATATGAAGATGTCGATCATCATCATTACACACAACGTGGCAATCGCTGGGATCGCACATCGCCTGGTACGAATCGGTTCGGGAACGATCGCCGAAGATGTCGCGGTCGAGCAGCGGATTGAGCCGGAGGATGTCGCGTGGTAGCCGCGCTGGATCGCAAACTGTTGCGCGACCTGTACGCAGCGCGCGGTCTGTTGATTGCCGTGACGATGATTCTTGGTTTGGGAATCTCTGCCTACGTCGCCAATCTGTCGCTGTATTTTAATCTCGAACTTTCACGCCGCAGCTATTACGCTCAATGCCGCATGGCCGACTTCTGGATCGATATTCAGAAGTTTCCCAATGCCGAACTTGAACGGCTGCAACGCACGCCCGGCGTGTCGGAGCTCCGTTCGCGGATCGTCATGCCAGTGACGGTCGACTTGGAGAACGTCGAGAAGCCGTTGTCGGGCACGATCATTTCGATGCCGCCAGATCCAATGCCCGTGATCAACAGTTTCGTCCTGCGCCAGGGCGGCTACTTCACGCCCTTTCGTCGTGAAGAGGTGATCATCAGCGACGGTTTTGCGCGGGCCAGAAACATTCGCCCTGGCGACCGGATCTACGTGTTGCTTAACGATCGACGTCAAGAGTTGCTCGTGGTCGGGACCGCCATTAGTTCCGAGTTCGTATTCGCTCGTGGCCCAGGCACGATGATTCCGGACAAGGCCGGCTATGTCGTGCTGTACGTGAAACAGGCGTTTGCCGAAGAGGCGACAAACATGGAGGGGGCCGCGAATCAAATCGTAGGGCTGCTGACACCCGACATGCAGTCACGTCCACAGCTTGTGCTGGATCAACTCGAACGCCAACTGGAACCGTTCGGCGAAGCCACGTCGATTCAGCTCAAAGATAACGAGTCACATAATCAGTTGACGAGTGATCTCAAAGGCCTACGTACCGTCAATCTGATTGTGCCAACTGTCTTTCTCGCGGTCTCCGCCCTGATTCTCGACGTGCTGATGGTGCGGATGGCTCAGCAACAACGCACCACGGTGGGCATGTTAAAGGCGACGGGTTACAGCAATGGCCAGCTCTTCGTGCACTTCATGAAATTCGGAGTGTTGATCGGCGGGTTCGGAGGACTACTAGGAGCCGCGTTCGGTTTCTGGTTAGCGGGCTACATGCTGAATCTGTTTCGTCAATTCTACGAGTTTTCACGCATCATCAACCGACCCTATCCGTCGATTGTGTTGGGCTGCATCGGATTGGGCGTCGTCATTGCCTTGCTCGGCGCTTTTCGAGGCGTGCAGCAAGTGGTCAAGTTGCGACCGGCGGATGCGATGCGTCCCAAACCGCCGGAAGTTGGCCGCCGGGTTTTGCTGGAACGATGGTCGAAGTTCTGGGAGTCACTTGGTTTCCGTTGGCAAATGGTCATACGGGGCATCGTGCGACACCGTTTGCGGACGTTCACCGGTGTGTTCTCTTCGATGATGGGAGCGGCACTCATCCTGCAAACGCTGCAGATCGACGACTCGTTCCGCGAACTGATTTCGTTTACTTTCGATCGGATGTTGGTGAGTGACTTTGATTTGTCATTCAAGGATGAGCTTGACTACGGTGGCTTCATTGAAACACGACGCCTGCCTGGGATTGACTACGCCGAACCGATTTTGACCGTAGGATGCACGTTCTATAATGGACATCGGTCGAAGCGCGGAGCTGTCACTGGAATTCAACAGGGCGCACGGCTCACGGTCCCGCGCGATACGGTTGGCGATCCGATTGAGGTGCCTGAGACGGGCGTCATTTTGACTCGACGGTTAGCAGAGATCTTGGCCGTCAGTCCTGGAGATCCGTTGGTGATGGTGCCGTTGACAGGGGCGCGGCAGCGCCTGACGGTTCCCGTTAGTCGCGTTGTCGAGAGCTTTGTGGGGACTGCCGCCTACGCCGACTTCAACTACTTGAATTCACTCGTTGGCGAAGAACAAGCGTTGAATTCCGTGCAAGCCAAAGTATCAACTGAGTCGGGTACCGTGCGGGAATTCTACCGCGCGCTGAAGCAAACGCCGCGTTTGCAAGGCTTCTCCGCGTTGCGCGAACAGAAGTCGCAGTTGATCGAACTGCTTAAGCCGCTGAAAGTCGTTAACCGCTTTCTGATTGCGTTTGCTGGGCTGCTGTTTTGCGGCGGCATCGTGACCTCGTCGCTCATTTCACTCGCAGAACGCAAGCAGGAGATCGCCACCTTTCGTGTGCTCGGGTATCAGCCGCGACAGATCGGCGGCATCTTCTTGCGGGAAAGTCTAATCATTAACACGCTGGGTGTGCTGTTCGGCTTGCCCGTCGGCTACGGATTCGCTTACTTCATCAATCGAGCGGTGGGAACCGACTTGACTCGCTTGCCGTTTTACTTCGAGAACTCGACGTGGGGGCTGACGATTGTCCTCGGTGCGATCTTCACCGTTCTTGGCTATCTGCCCGTGTACCGCGCGGTACGACGACTCGATTGGATCGGTGCGTTGAATGTGAACGAGTGATTCGCTCAAGCAGATGACGGCGTCGTCTGCCGACGTTGGACTAGGAGTCGCACGCAACTACCGTGTCTGATTGTCCAGCGACGGCCGACGTCGTACTGACGCCGTTCTCTTCGCCGTTGTGGCGATAAACGCGATTGCCGCCGTCGCAGAGAGCTTGCGAGAGAGATTCCTGGCAGCGCTGGAGGATCGTGGCCACCGTGTCACCTGGGTGGAGACCCGTGAGGCCAATACTGACAGTGACGAGGTTCTGTCCCTTGGGATTTGTAATGCTGCGAGATTGTGCGACGCGTTCGCAGAGTCGCATCGCGGGGATCGTCGCTTCAGGTTCTGCTGTCGACGGCATCAAGATCGCGAACTGATCCTCGTCGAAGTATGAGACCAGGTCCGCATCTCGCATCACGTACCGTGTATGTTCCGCGACGACGGAGATCACGGCCGCCCG
>JAGQPK010000508.1 GCA_020426755.1 Planctomycetales bacterium | reverse complement strand
GTGGTTCCCTCCCCCTGCCCCCTCCCGGTGTCGCGTTGCACGAAATGGTGGCCATCGACGGGAGGGTGAACAAAGCGCGGGTTGCGCTGCTACGAGTGCGCTGAAGAATGTGGGCGAACGTGGCTAGCTCAAATCTCGATCCATTCGCCCGGCAGCAGCAACTTGCAGTGGGGCGCGGCGAGTGCTGTGAGTTCAGCGGCGATTTCTTCGCGGTAGGCGCTCTTCAGATGTACTGCGTAGACCTGTCCCTTTGGCGGCAGCTTTGGCAGTTCCGCGGCGAACGTGGCCGGGGTCAAGTGGCCGGCGACGTTGGCGCAGCTTTGCAGATGATTGGGAAATGCTACTTCGAGTACCGTGGTGTGCCAATTGTCGTGAGCCGCGGCCACCTTCCAGAGTTGCTCGGTGGGCCCAGTGTCGCCCGAGAAGACCAAGGTCGCGCGGGCATCGCAGATCACGAATCCGGCGGCCGGCACCGCATGATTCACGGCCACAGCGGTGACGCTAAGATCGCCCAAGGTTATCGTTTCGCCGGAATCAATCGTGCGAATGCGGACGGCCGGACGTTCCATCGAAGGCAGCTTTTGCAGATCGGGCCACACGACGTCGTTGAAATAGTGCGTACGCAACGCGTCGGCAACGGCTGGGAGACAATAGATGGTTGGAGCGTTGCCCTCCGCGAACACGTTATCCAGCCAGACTCCTAACGTGGCAATATGGTCTGCGTGAGCGTGCGTCAGCAGCAGGTGCCGGATCATTCGCTGGCGCGCTAGGTCTGGCAGCAACCCTAGACTGCCGCCGTCAATGGCCAGCTCGTCGTTCAATAAATACGACGAAAGAAACTGCAGTTGCGACGAACCACCCACCGCGGAAGGTATCAATTGCAGTCGCATTGCATTGTCTCACAAACCAGCATGACCAAGGGAGCCGCACGACGCCGCACCGACTCTCCCTTCAACATAACGCCCCGCAACGAATCTCGGAATACAGACTCGTTCGACGAACATGCGTCTCCGGTCAGGAATGCCAACAGCGACCGCAGATTCTTCGCCTTTCTGTCGTTTCAAGGCAACTGGCGTTGACCGCGTGATACGTAAAACAGGAGCGATTGCTGGGTGGTGATTGCATTCAACTTGCACGGCGGGCGTGGTTCCTGAGTTTGCTTGCGGATATCAGCAATCGATGTCATATGAGCTACGCTTCCGAAGATTTCATGTCATTCGCTCGTCTACGACATCCCTTCACATCAACTCACACCGACGTTCGCAATGACCGTCACCGCGATTCCGTGGCGTGACGCTTTTTCTAGACACACCCCTTGGAGACTCAAACAATGAACACGCTGGCCATCGCACGTCATGTGCGTCCACTCGTGGCGTTGACTGTTTTCACAGTTGCTTGCTGCTTTACGACAACTTCCCAGGCAGCCGGTACGGCCGTCGGTCCGACGCTAATCCCCACTGGCTCGATCGCCTATTTTCAGGTGCAGGTGGGCGAATTGAACCAAACTCCGTTCGCACGGTTCCCGGCTGAATTGATCGGTCGCGTTCGCGAAGAGCTGGCCAATTTGACAGTGCATAACTTTGGCGTGGATGTGACGCAGCTGTCGGAAGTCACGTTTGTGATTCCGTCGCCGGCCGTGTTTCAACCTCAGAATTCTAACGACCCGCCGTTCGTGTTTGCTTGCACATTTGCCAACCGCTTCAACCCGAATGATGTCGCGAACAACTTGCCTGAAGGTTGGGAAGCAACTGCGCTCGGCAACGAGACGATCTATGCCGACAACTCGGGTGACGGCTTTTATGTTGCGTCGCCCCGCACGTTGATCTTCGGCCAGACCGAAGTGATCGCCTGGTGGGTGGAAGCTCATAAACAAGAACAGGACAGCCGTCTTCCGGAACTGTTGCGCGAGTCGCTGGGTACCGGACAGATGTTCTTCGGTGCCGACTTTAGCACGATCCCGCAAGAAGCTCTGCAATCGCTGCCACCGCAAATTGCTACGCTGCTGCAGGCTGAGTTGGCTTCGGTAACACTTGATCTGCGCAACGAACTGACCCTGACGGTCGATCTGGGCTACCAGAATGATCGCGCTGCGAAGCAGGCCCGGCAAGAGCTGTTGTCCTTGAAGAAGCAAGGTCGTGCATTGCTCCAATACCAAGAGGCCGAGTTCCAACGCCAACTGACTGATGCCAACAATGATTTGGATGCCTCTATGGAAGCTCTCGGTGGCCTGGCGGTGATTCGCCAAGGCATCGCCTATCTCGAAGAGCTCAAGCTGACGCAACAAGACGCTTGGATTTCGACATCGGTATCGGCCGATCCCGTCCCGCTAATGTTCCTGTCCGCGCTGGGTGCCTACGGTGCTGCCGAACAGCAAGGCAATGCGTATGAGGACGTCGCCGACGCCGTCGAGTATGACGGCGCGGAAGTTGAGTACGAAGACGAGACAGCGGACGTTGAGTAGCGATCGCTGACTCGCGACGCTTACTGATAATCGCGTTTAACCAGAGTGATTCCTAGCAGTCACTCTGGTTTTTTCGTGCGCGCGACCTGCGCAGCCGCATTCCACAAGAAATTTGGCCAGCGATGGTTTAGCTATCGCTCATACTTCGCACTCGCACTCGCACTCGCACTCGCACTCGCACTCGCACTCGAAACGCGCGCGATCGCACCAAAAAGAGCCGACGCCCGCTGGACAAGACCAGCGACTTTGGCCCACAATCGCCCAATTGGACCGCATCCACAGCCGCATCGACGGGCACGCGACGCATCTTTCTACCGCTGAATTCGACGCACGGAGTGACATTCTCATGGCCAACCACGATCAAGCACTCGCCCAACTGAGCGACCACGTGCGAAAGACGGCGATGCTCGAATCGATCAACTCGCTGCTAAACTGGGATGAACGGACGTACATGCCCGAGTTGGCTGGGCCGTATCGTGCTGAGCAGATCACGTGGGTCTCGGCCATGTTGCACGAGCGCAAGACGGATGCACGATTGGCCGATTGGCTCAACGATCTGGCTGACCACCCAGCCTGTGCAGATCCGCACAGCGACATCGCGACGACGATTCGTGAAGTCCGCCGCGAATTTGACAAGCAGAACAAGCTGCCTCAACGACTTGTCGAAGAACTCGCGCGGTACAGCGTCACCGGGCAGCAAGCCTGGGTTGAAGCGCGTCGCGATAATGACTTCGGCAAACTGCGCCCGTTCTTGGAGAAGATCGTGGCGCTCAAGCGCGAACAGGCGGAAGCAGTCGGTTACAAGCAGCATCCGTACGACGCGCTGCTCGACGACTACGAGCCCAACGCGACGACGGCCGAAGTGAAGCAAACGCTCAGCGAACTTCGCAGCGAACTCGTGCCACTCGTGCAAGCCATTCGTGAAAGCAAGCAGACTCCGCCCGTCGAGATTCTGCACGCCTTATATCCAACGTCAGCGCAAGAAGAGTTTGGCAAGCAGGCAGCGGCGGCCATCGGCTTTGATTTTCATCGCGGACGACTTGATGTCACTCATCACCCTTTCTGTACCGAAATGGGACCCCACGATTGCCGCATCACGACTCGCTACGATGAGCACTTTTTCTCGTCCGCGTTCTTTGGCATTTTGCACGAAGCCGGCCACGGTCTGTATGAATTGGGGCGTCGCCCGGAAGAGTACGGTATGCCCACTGGGCAATACGTTTCACTTGGTATCCACGAATCACAGTCGCGTCTGTGGGAAAACCAAGTCGGGCGGAGCCAGGCTTTTTGGCAACACTTCTTTCCCTTGGCCAAACAACAGTTTCCTGCGGCGCTGGGCAAGGTCAAGCAGGATGATTTCTTCTTCGCGATCAACGAGGTCAAGCCGTCGCTGATTCGTGTCGAAGCCGACGAAGCGACTTACAACCTCCACATCATTATTCGATTTGAACTCGAACAAGCGCTAATCGTAGGTGATCTGGCAGTGGCCGATTTGCCGCAAGCGTGGAACGACAAGTATCGCGAGTATCTGGGCGTTGTGCCGCCGAACGATGCCGATGGTGTGTTGCAGGATATCCATTGGCCGGCAGCACTGTTCGGTTATTTCCCCACGTATTCACTAGGGAATCTATATGCTGCCCAGTTCTTCGAACAAGCAGATCAAGATTTGGGCGGGCTTGCCAGTCTGATTTCTCGCGGCGAATTCGCGCCGCTGCTAAAGTGGCTGCAAGACAAGATTCATCGCTACGGCCGCTGCTTCTCGCCGGCCGAGTTGGTCGAGCGTGCGACTGCCAAACCCTTGTCACACGAACCGCTGATCCGGCACCTGCGCGGCAAGCTCGCGCCGCTCTATCAGTTGTAGTTCGCTGCGATCGCCAGCTCGCCAAGGTCGTCAGTTCGCCGCAACAGCCAGTCGCGGCTCCTGGTTCGCCGATCGGCGCAAGCCGCGGTTCTCACGGTGCTGGGAAGTGGCTCCAACCCTCTATCGTCCGAGAATTTCCGCGGCACTCGTAATTGTCTTCGAATAAAAGTTGCGACCCGGCGCGTGGCCTCATCCGCTTCGAGCACGAGCACGAGCACGAGTAAGAGTAAGATTCTGCCGCCGTCGTATCAGAT
>JAGQPK010000507.1 GCA_020426755.1 Planctomycetales bacterium | reverse complement strand
CCTGGTTCCCAGAACTGTCCTGGGTTCTCCGCACCTGACGTGTTAATTGTTGGGCCGAGATTGGATGCAATACCCCATTCGTCTTCCACTGTGTCGCGCATCGACACCCAGATGTCAAATCCGCCGTAACCGCCGTCGCGTTGTGAGCCAAAGAATAGTGTCAATCCATCCGGTGAAATCACTGGATAAACATCATCGACGGCGGAATTGATATTCGAGTCGTGCGACTTGACCGACCACGGTTCGTCGATCGATGGTCGAACTGCCTCCCAGATATCACTGTTGCCGGCGCCGCCAGCTCGATCAGACTCGAACATCATGATGAGTCCATCTGCCGACAAGTTGCCGGCGCGAGATCCTGACAGTCCATCGTTGATCGGTGCAGGGAGAAGCATTGGCGTTCCCCATTCATCCTGATTAGCGACTCGTGTCAGTTGGTAGATCCGATCTTCATGCAACGGATCGCCGTTGTTGAAGAGCAGTGTATTGCCGTCTTCGGAAACAAAATTGATAAACTCGTTCGCTGGCGTGTTGGCTGCAGCGAAATTGGCGGGCGCGGTCCAGTCCGAATCGATCGCGTCACGCGTGGACGTCCAGATGTCAGTACCGCCAATGCCACCAGGTCGGTTCGAGAAGAAATAGAGCGTCAACCCATCGGACGACATTGCGGGATGATTCTCATTCGCCTCGGAGTTCACGATCGGACCGAAATTGACAGGCGATCCGAGTCGTAAATCGGCTCGCGCAGAGCTTATGCAACTTTGCGTAGCCAGCAACCCGATCAGGAGATACCTGACACGCAGCGCTCTGAGATATCGACTTAGTATCATCATGCTTTGACTTTCCAGTTCAGCCGCCCGATAACGACCGCTCGTTACGCGATTGCTTGCCGGGCATCTTAGTTCATCACCAACTCGTTGCTGGATCGCATCTTCAACATCGCCAGCGTCGCGGCGAGTGCAGCGAGCATACCTGTGGGCGGCTCCGGTACCGCGGACACTGCGGCACGTGGTCCTTGCTCATAGCCTCCATCTTGGAATGCGAGTACCAAGTCGCTTGAACTAAACGTGACATCGCCGTTCCAATCGCCTTCGGCCCACGTCGCGTCCGTGCCGGTCTCGTACTTGCCTGTTTGAAATACGGAGACGAGATCGCCGCTGTTAAACTCGCCGTTCAAGTCCGCGTCGCCAAAATAGGTGTTCTTTAGATCGTGAAGCCAGAATTCGCGGTCCTGCGCGTCGACGAGCGCGTCGTCGTTCAAGTCAAAGTCGTCGACGTTTTCTCCGGAAAGGATTAGCTCGGTGAGCGAATCAAGATCGGACACAGTTAGTAGCGAGTCTCCGTCGAAGTCGCCGAGCAGCGGATTTGACGATGCCATCGAAAGTAGCTCGTTCGCATAGCGAATTCCTAGCTCAATCAGGCCGTCCGCGTTAAAGTGCACGCGGTCTCGAATAGCCAGGCCCTCGACATCAATCAAGCTAATGAACGGGTCGCGTTCGGCTAGGTCTTCCTGCACGGCGCGAATCGTCGCTTTTTCCGTGTACGCTTCATCTGGATAGAACAAGGGCAGGTGGGACATGACAATCGGCATGCGATCGTTCTGGAAATGATCTCTGGCTGCTTCGATGAAGCGCGGCAGGTTGTCGTGATACGATTCGGCCTCCACTCCCTGCAGGTTTCGAGCATCCCGCGCGCCTTGATACATGAACATTCCCGCAACTTTGTAACTGAGACCTTGTGACACAAGATTGGCAAGGGCCGCATCCGTCTTCTCGATCCATGTGTTCCAACGATTGTCTGCTGGACCTGTCGGATTCCAGTCGACGTACATGTCCGATCCACCCCGTGCATGTTTCACCAAGGCGATTTGCTTGTCGGGCATGGCGTCTGCAAGCGTCCGTCCCAACGACAGTTCGGGGCCGAACCTATCGCTGTCACCGCCGGCCCCAGAATTCGAATCGCCCTCGCCATAGCCGGGCGACAGTGCGGTCCAGAGAGCAGGAGGCGACTGCCACATCCACACATCAGGTTGAGCGGCGAGCCACGGCTCAGATAGGTTCTCGATGAGCTCCGTTCCGTACATATTCGACGCACCGATTAACAGATACACGTCGACGTCCTCGGCACGGCTGACCGTGGACGCCGAGAGAAATACGAGCGTGACACAGACTAGTCGCTGGAGGATCTGGGCGCTGGACATACGTAAGTCGCCGGAGTTTTCTGAACATTGCAGGTGATATGTACCCGCGGATCGGAGACGCTCCTGCCACAGGTAATCGAACGGGCTTTCAGGCCAAACCCAGGCACGTCGTGCACGCATCGCAGGCTGTGTCGTCCGTTTGAAGACAAGATCTAGACTGCGAGGCGTGAAGCTACCCGAGTGCACCAAGGCGAGCCGTCGAGGGTAATGCTCCGTCTGCGCCGATCAGGGGCCAGCAAGGCCGAAACTTTATATATAGTTGTCGGTACTTTTCTCGGACTCACGTTCGAGCCCGATGGGTGTTCAATTCCGCAAACGCAAGAGTTTGCTTGGCGGGGCGCGCGAAGATAAAATGCTCGAATGGGTGACGTCACGCAACTACTCCGGCAAATTGAACGAGGCGATCGGTGCGCTTCGGAAAAGCTGCTGCCGTTGATCTATGCGGAACTACGCGGACTGGCGAGTGCCAGGATGGCCGCGGAACGGCAGGACCATACGCTGCAGGCCACGGCTCTAGTGCATGAGGCCTATTTGCGTCTCGTGAATCGCGAAGTTGCCGAGCAGTGGCAGTCCGTTGGGCAATTCTACGCGGCGGCCGCAGAAGCGATGCGGAGGATCTTAATTGATCATGCGCGAAACCGGGCACGCGAGAAGCGTGGCGGCGGGCGGAAGCGAGTTGATTTGGATCGAATCGACTTGGCGGAAAGAACTAATGCTGATGAGCTGATCGTAGTCGACGAATCGCTTTCTCGATTGGCGCTCGAGCATCCTCAATCGGCGGAGCTTGTCAAGTTGCGCTTTTATTGCGGGATGAAGCTCGGGGAAGCTGCGCACGTGCTCGGGATTTCGCAGCGCACGGCCAAACGCTACTTGGCGTTCGCGCGGGGCTGGATGGCCGATGACCTGCAGCGAGGCGACTTAGCTTAGCTGGATAGCAGCACTTTCCCTGTTTCCTTTTTTCTGTGCAAAGGTTGGCCCCTTTTTGATTTAAATGACGCATCTCAAAGAGGACTATTGCACATACCAACTTGAGTGTGTCATTTCAGCGATTGCCTGCGAGATTGGGAGTGCTGATGCTGACGTTCGCCGTTTTGGCGCTAGTGCTTTGTCAAAGCATAATAATGGGGTTCGCCGAAAGGCGTTAGCCGCGGTTTATTCCGCTGCAAACCGACGCTAACGCGTTTCGGCGAACTAGGTCGCATCCCATTTGCGAACCCGAAGTGACGTTGTCCAGCTAGCGAATCCCGCGGGGATGTAATGAAAGATCGCGAACTGCTGTCAATCTTTGGCGAAGCCATTGAAATTGCTTCGCAACCGGATCGCGCCGCTTTTCTCGCCAAGGCCTGTGCGGGGCATGCGGGCGCGCGGGAGCGAGTGGAGAACCTGATTGCAGCGCACGATGCCGCAGGCCGATTTCTGGGGCCTGACGACGAGGGCGACGACGAGCTACCAGAATTGCCGCGGGCGTCATCGATCTGGAAGGCTGCCAAGCAACCGCTACTGCCGGGGACCGACATTGGGCCTTATCGCGTTCGTGAGCAGCTCGGTGAAGGCGGCATGGGCACGGTATACGTGGCCGAGCAGACTCATCCGGTGAAGCGTCGAGTGGCGATCAAAGTGATCAAGCCTGGCATGGATTCCAAGCAAGTGATCGCGCGCTTTGAAGCCGAGCGACAAGCTCTGGCGTTGATGGATCATCCGAATATCGCCCGAGTCATTGACGCTGGTACCACGGATGCGGGACTGCCGTTCTTCGTGATGGAACTTGTGCACGGCGTCCCCATCAACGTCTTCTGTGACAATCATGAACTGAGCATCCGCGAGCGATTGACGCTCTTTCTGCAAGTTTGTCGGGCGGTACAGCACGCACACCTCCGAGGCATCATTCATCGAGATCTCAAGCCCTCGAACGTGCTGGTCGCTGAGATCGACGATGAGTTCATCGCCAAGGTGATCGATTTTGGTGTCGCAAAGGCGACGGGCCAGAAGCTCTCCGAACAAACGGTCTATACCCAGTTCGCCCAAATGATCGGCACGCCGCTCTACATGAGTCCCGAGCAAGCGGTCTTTGGCGTGGCAGACATCGATACACGCAGCGATGTCTATTCGTTGGGCGTGTTACTCTACGAGCTTCTGACAGGCAGACCACCGTTCAGCAACAGTGCGACGAAGTCTCACGACTATGACGAAATTCGTCGCATGATTCGCGAAGATGAACCGCTCCGGCCCAGCGTGCTGATCACGACCTTGAAGGCTGACGTTCAAGCAACGATCTCGGAAAAGCGAAAGAATGATCCTCGTTGTTTTCGCGAAACCTTGCGCGGCGAACTCGACTGGATTGTCATGAAGACGCTCGAGAAAGACCGCAAACGCCGCTACGAATC
>JAGQPK010000506.1 GCA_020426755.1 Planctomycetales bacterium | reverse complement strand
GCATGCTGCACGGTGACGGCAATACGCGGCAATGCATGGCCACGGCAGTCACGGCCTATAAACAAGCCTTTGGTTTCGACGCGCCACCCTACACCTATCAGGATTTTGAAGAATCCGATTGCATCGTATTGGTGGGCAGCAACCTGTGTATCTCACATCCAATTATGTGGGAACGAGTCTGTCGTAATCAGCGCAATGCCGAAATCATTGTGGTTGATCCACGTTTTACCGAGACCGCGGCGGCGGCAACCACGCATCTACAGATTGCTCCAAAATCCGACCAATGGCTGTTCTATGCCGCAGCGCGACAATTGATTGCCGAGGGACAACTTGATACTGAATTCATCGCCGCACATACCAATGAGTTCGCTGCCTTCGCACAGTTCGTCGAACCTTACACACTGGAGGCCGCTGCTCAGGAGACGGGTTTGACCCCGGATCAGATTATTCGGTTTGCAAATGCCGTTCGTCCCGATCGACGGGCGTCCTTCTGGTGGACGATGGGCGTAAATCAAAACTATCAAGGAACGCGGACCGCACAGAGCCTCATCAATCTGGCGCTGATGACCGGCAATATTGGCAAACCGGGTACCGGCGCCAATTCGATCACCGGTCAGTGCAACGCAATGGGCTCGCGACTCTACAGTAATACGACAAATCTCCTCGGCGGTCGCGACTTTGCTGCGGCCGAGGATCGAGCGGAAGTCGCCGCGCTGCTGGGCATTCCTGTCGACACGATTCCCACTGCAGGAAGTTGGCCATACCATCGCATCCTCGAGGAAATCGACACCGGTAAGATCCGCGGTCTGTGGATCATCTGCACCAACCCCGCTCACTCTTGGATCAATCAAGAGGATGCCAAGCGGTTGCTGGGCAAACTGGAATTCCTGGTCGTGCAGGACATGTATGCCGACACCGAGACGGCTCAGCTTGCCGATCTCGTGCTGCCGGCAGCAGGTTGGGGTGAGAAAGAAGGCACGTTCATTAACAGTGAGCGACGCATCGGGTTAACTCAACGAGTTGCTGCAGCACCAGGCGACGCCTTGTCCGACTTCTCGATCTTTCGCCTAATCGCGGAAGCTTGGGGTTGTGGCGAGATGTTCCGTGAGTGGACGAGTCCTGAAGCAGCGTTTCAGTTACTCAAGAAACTGTCACGCGGGCGAGCCTGTGACATCACGGGCATCGACGGCTACGCGGATCTGCTGTGCCAGGGAGGTGTGCAATGGCCCTGCACCGAACCGACTCAGCAAGTGGCACAAGAGCGCCGATTGTTCGCGGATGGCAAGTTTTATCATCCGGACGAGCGCGCTCGTTTCATTTTTGACGCACCAACGCCTCCGCCGGAGTTGCCCGATGGCGACTATCCATTTCAACTCATAACCGGTCGCGGCACAGTTGCCCAATGGCACACGCAGACGCGTACGGCGCACTCCGCCGTCTTACGTACACTCTACCCGGCACAACTCCATGTTGAGGTCCATCCGCAAGATGCACATGAGCTTGGCATATCCCCTGGAGACGCTCTAAAGATCGAATCTCGACGCGGCTCGCTCGTGGCCATCGCTTGCGTGACGACTAGTGTATCGCGCGGCCATGTGTTTCTGCCAATGCACTATCCAGAAGTCAATCAACTGACACTTTCTCATTTCGATCCGTACTCACACCAGCCATCCTACAAAGATTGTGCCGTACGAATCATTCCCGATACTGACGAGGTATTGTCATGAGTGATTCGAATGGTTTCACTCCAGATCAGCAAAGTTACTTGCAGGGTTTCGCGCTGGGAGCGGATGTCGCTCGCAAGTTGCGTGGCCTGTCGCCATTCTCCGATTCGGCACTTCCTCCGACAAGCGGCGGTCATCCCAGCAATGCAACACCGGAGAAAACGGGCCCGGATGCTCGGCACCATGCAGCCCAAGATCGTCAAGTCGCCGCCGGTGGCAAACTGTGCGCTGAAGAAGTTGCCAAACGCAACAAGAATGGACTCGATCTCTGGAATGACATTCAACGGCGCGCTGACGAGAACGCGTATCCGAAGGGCACCGACGTCTTCCTGCAAAAATACTTTGGCCTGTTCTACGTGGCACCCGCCCAGGACTCGTACATGTGCCGCCTGCGTTTTCCGGGCGGCATGCTCAAGTCGTTTCAACTGCGCGGCTTGGCTGACCTGGCGGATCAATTTGCCGGCCCGTACTCCGATGTAACGACACGCGCGAATCTACAGTTGCGGGAGATCCCCGCAGCCAACTCGATACACATTCTGACCGGTCTACGTGACCTCGGAATTGTGAACACGGGCGCGGGTGCCGATAACATTCGCAACGTTACCGCAAGCCCACTGGGCGGCATCGACGCGACCGAGTTAGTCGACACGCAACCGCTCGCACGACAGATGCACTATGCGATTCTGCATCAACGAGACCTATTTGGCCTCCCGCGCAAGTTCAATATCGCCTTCGATGGCGGTGGCCGCATTAGCGCCCTGGAAGACACCAACGATGTGGGGTTTCAGGCCGTCGCACCACTCGATCCCGCGGCCAGCGTCACGAGTGATTGCCCTGTGTGGTTTCGCCTCATCCTGGGCGGCATCACCGGACATCGTGATTTCGCTCGCAGCACCGGCGTCTACGTTAAATCACAAGAATGCGTGAACTTGGCCGCGGCGATCGTGCGTGTCTACTTAGAACACGGCAATCGAACTGATCGCAAGAAAGCTCGTCTCAAGTATTTACTCGACGAGTGGGGCTTTGAGAAATTCTTGGCTGCCGTGGAAACCGAGTACGGTCAACCGCTGCGGCGCATCCCGGACGAGGCCTTCCAAGTTCGTCCCACTGATGACCGCACCGCCCACGTCAATTGGCATTCACAGCCTCAACCCGACATGTCCTACGTCGGCATCAGTCTGCCGGTGGGACGATTGACAAGCCAGCAGATGCGAGGCCTGTCCGATCTGGCCGACCGTTACGGCCGCGGTGAACTGCGACTCACCGTTTGGCAGAATATCATCCTCCCGTATATCGGCAATCACGATATCCCGGCCGTCAGTTTGGCGATTGAAGAACTCGGGCTAAGCTGGCAAGCGACTCACGTTCGCGCCGGACTTATCGCGTGCACCGGGAACGCGGGCTGCAAGTATGCGGCAGCCAACACGAAGCGGCACGCAATGGAGATCGCGAACTACGTCGACGAACGCGTCCAGCTCGACACGCCAATCAATATCCACCTGACCGGTTGCCATCATTCGTGTGCGCAGCATTACATCGGCGACATCGGTTTGATTGGCACGGCAGTCAGTGTGGGCGATGATTTGGTCGAGGGCTACCATATCCATCTTGGTGGCGGCTACGGCGACCGCCAGCAGATCGCGCGGGAATTGATTCCATCGGTTTCTGCCGCCGACGCGCCGGCACTGGTCGTGCGGATCCTCGAGTATTACCTCGGTAACCGCACGGACATCACTGAAACCTTCTCGACGTTCGCCAACCGCATCACGCCACAAGCCTGGCAAGACGCGATTGCCGAGTTCCGTACAGTTACCGTTTGAGCGTCCGTTCTCAGAGGAGTGTTCACCTCATGTCCGCGATCTTTACGAAACCCGTCAATCAACCGCTGACGTTGCCGCTGGTACCGGACTCTGCGCCGTTTAACGAAGCGCAAAGATCGTGGCTTAACGGATTTCTGGCGGGCTGGTTGGGAATCAACGCGGCCTTGGAGAGCAACGCGCTATCAGCGGGAATGAGCGCCGCGATGGCGCAGCTTGATACGAACACTGCGGTAGCGCCCGAAGTCGCCGACGAGCCGTGGCATGATCCCGAGTTGGCCATTGATGAGCGGTTGGAGTTGGCTGCAGACCGTCCACTCGCTGACAAACTAATGGCATCCATGGCGCAGCTCGATTGTGGTGCCTGCGGCTACGTCTGCCGTACTTATTCGAATGCGATTGCTGCAGGTGACGAGAAAAACCTCACTCTCTGTTCACCGGGCGGAAAGCTAACGGCGGTATCACTGAAGAAGCTCGTACAAAGCGGCGACAAGACATCTGTGGCGGCAAAGCAAGCCACCAACGCATCAGCGGCGCCCGCTGCCCTGCCCGGTCAGCATCGAGACCATCCGTGTTCCGCTACGCTAAAGCGGAAACGGACACTCAATGGCAGCGGCTCTAAGAAGATCACGACCCACGTCGAGATAGACATTAGTGGTACGCCGATTGAGTATCGCGTTGGAGACAGTCTGGGCGTCTATCCACGAAACTGCCCAGAACTTGTCACCGAATTATTGGCGGTACTTGATGCGACCGCCGACGAACGCGTCACGCTACGTTCCGGAACCGTCTTGTCACTTGGCGAGGCGTTGGCGCAGTTCGACTTACGCTATGTCAGCGACGAGTTACTCGAGCTACTCAAAGAACGCACAACCGACGCCACTCAACATACTGCCTTGGCGAACATGATTGAAGAAGGCACGGATTTCGATGTACTGGATGTCCTTCAGTTCGCGACGGGTGCCACGTTCTCCGCGAGCGATATTTGCCAAACTCTGTCGCCGCTGCAACCGAGACTGTACTCGATCAGCAGTTCGCCGCGAGCGCACCGC
>JAGQPK010000505.1 GCA_020426755.1 Planctomycetales bacterium | reverse complement strand
AACGACATCGTGCGACTCGATGCACGGCTCGTACCTTCGCCATAGTCGCACGCTCGCGACCAAAAACATGCGAAATCATCTCTGACACTGATTTGGCTTACTGTAGAAATGCAAGTAGACTTGTGCTGCAGCGTAAGGCCAAGCGTATGTCTGTTGTCTGCGCAGACGATCTGTGCATCTATAAATCTCATTGGAGTATCGGAGCATGCCTGATTCGCAGGCGGGTGTTGGCGGAGACTCCCTTGAGTCGAGCGTAGGCCACGTTGACGCGACGCCTCTCCGATCACTCGCTCAGTTGGGTTTGTTCGACTGGGATCTGGATGCGAATCGGCTGACTTGGTCTGACGAGTTGTATCGCATCTATGGCTATCAACCTGGCGGCTTGAGCTTGTCACTTGACTCGTTCATGTCACACGTCCACCCCGATGACCGCACGCGGGTTCGCGAGGCCGTTGCGCAAACTCTGCATGGCGAGGGTGCGTTTCATCATCTTGAGCGCATTTGCCGCTGCGACGGTGAGTGGCGGGTCGTCGAGAGTCGCGGACGTCTGGTCACGGACTCGGAAGGAAATGGCAAACGACTGATTGGGGCCTGCATGGATGTGACGGACCTTGAGCGGTCCGACCTCTTACTGCGCACGATTCTCGCCAGCATTCCCGACGCAATCATCGTAGTCGACGTACAGGGCGAAATCGTACTAGCCAACCCTGCTACATCCACCATGCTGCAGATACAAACGGATTGCGTTGGACAAATTGCCGATCAAGTCTTGCCCTGTCTTCGCGTCTTCCGTGATTACACCGGTGCCTGGCCGACGGCGCTGGATGATATGTCGGCAATGGGCAGGCTGCCACACGAACTAGCGATCGTGCGCGCCGACGGCAGCGAGTTCCCAGCCGAGATCACCATTCATAAGATGGCATGCGAGCAATGCAATCTCAATGTGATCGTCGTGCGCGATGTCAGTGAGAGCAAGACGCTGCGAGAACAACTTGCCTTTGCACAACGCATGGAGGCGATCGGCCGTTTGGCCGGCGGGATCGCACATGACTTCAACAACCTGCTGACTGTCATTGTTGGCTCAAATGACCTGGTATTGCTGCAAACGCCACCGGATAGTCCCATCCACGAACATGCGCTCGCGATTCAAGATGCGGCCAAGCGAGCGGCCAACCTGACCAAGCAGTTGGTCGCCTTCAGTCGTCGCCAGGTGATGAACGCACAGGTACTCGACACCAACGAACTCATTCGCGGCGCACAGCTATTGTTCAGCCGCGTGCTGGGTAACGACATCAACTTCCAATGTGACCTCAGCGAAGACTTGCAGCCAATTGAAGCGGATCCTGGCCAGCTTGAACAAGTGCTGCTAAATCTGATCATCAACGCGCGGGACGCCATGCCGCGCGGCGGGACGATGTCGCTCTCCGCCAGAAATTGTCCTGGCGTCCCGGGGGATCCACAGCGTAGTTGGGTCGAACTGCGTTTGACCGACACCGGAACGGGCATCGCGGCCGAAGTGTTGCCGCGCATCTTTGAACCGTTTTTTAGTACCAAGGACGCCTCGCAGGGCTCGGGCCTGGGACTGGCGGTTGCGCACGGCATTATCGAGCAGATGGGCGGTAGGATTTATGTCGATTCGGCGCCCGGTGAAGGTACCACGATGCGGATCCTGCTCCCGGTCACGCGCAACGCCGACAGATCCCCCATCTGCGACATGCCAACGATACGCGGCGGCCACGAAACAATTCTTGTCGTTGATGAAGACGAAGCGGTTCGCAGCATTGTACGCCGTGCACTGGCGGTGCACGGATATCACGTCTTGTCGGCCGCCGGTCCTCGCGAAGCACTCGACATCGCCCGCGAGTTGTCGACAAAAATTGAGTTGTTGGTCACCGACGCAATCCTGCCGTCCATGACCGGGGAGCAACTCGCAGCGATCTTACGGGGCACCATCCCCGATCTGTGCGTCATCTATATGAGCGGAAATGCGCCACTGCCACCGCTTGAAAACGAATCTTCTACCGACAAGGATATGTTCTTAAGCAAGCCATTTTTCCCCGCCGACCTCGCTCACGCCGTCCGCGAGCACCTCGATCGCCGCGAGCCTAAGCCTTAGCAACGAGTGCGATTACACTACCTGGATCCACTTCATGACTAGGGAGAGTGCGATGATAGATACCCTATCTACCCAACAAGAGAGTCAATTGAGCGACCCACATCAATCGCCCGAACCCGTGGTGTACGTCGTCGACGATGAACCGTCTGTACGACGTACGATTCGACTGTTGATTGAGGCCGCCGGTCTCAACGTGCGCGAATTCGGCGGTGCGGAAGAATTCGCCGAACATTACGACGCGTCACGTCCCAACTGCTTGGTAATCGATCATCAACTCGGCGGGATCACGGGCCTGGAGTTCCTCGAAACCATCTCGGATCGACTCGACAATCTATCGTCGATACTCATCACCGGTTTTGCCACGACGGAAACCGTCGTACGTGCCATGAAGGCCGGCACAGTCCAGGTGCTGGACAAACCGTTCGAAGCCAAGCGGCTGTTGCAAGCCATTGATGAAGCACTCGTCAGGAACCAACAGCTGCGTGTCCAAAAGTCGGCCACCGCGCAACAACGAACTCGCTTTGCCAAGTTGACCGAGCGAGAACGTGAGGTGTTACGCTTGTTGGTCGTCGGCGAAATGAACAAGAACATTTCTAAACGACTATCAATTAGCGTTCGCGCTGTCGAACAGCGTCGCCGCCAGATTTTCGTCAAGACGGGAACGGCCAGTGTTGCCGAGCTGGTCGCCAGCGTTATGCATTTGCGTCATCTGGGATTCGACGCGTTGGCGAGGGACGAATAATTCCCGGGGCGCCCGGCGCCGCCACGGCAGCATTCGGCGTCCGCCAAGGCCACCGCGAATCTGACGCATCTATTTCTGTAGCATCAGTCGACCGTTGCGGGTCACAATCAAGCGATAGCGCTGCCCGTCGTGGCGAATCACTAACACCCGGTCCGCTCCCAGCAGTTCCTCACTGCTGACCTCGCGTTCACGTGGCGCCGGGGCATCATTCCCAGCCGGTTTGTCGCCGAGCTTGGGGTCCGTTGGACGACTTAGTTCACACATCTGGACTCTCTCTCTGCTGCTGCACAGTTGCGATGCCCTTGACGGCATCAAGCAATCCCTTAAAATCCTAATGATATTGAGACTGCTTATCAACAAGCCAGCCACCAACATTCCTCGGTAGCCAGCCAATTCACAGTCTCGAAGCAATCCGCCAGCGGCGTGCTGGCGGATGGTTTGGCACCTAATGCACCGAGGAGACTTCGACATGGCAAGCCGTGTTTGGGCCTGCGCTCTTGCGCTGATCACATTTCTCTGTTCAGCGAGTTTGATTGAAGCAACGACGATATCGCTTCCCGTCGCATTTGATCGCTGGATGTACCCCTTCAATGCAACACCCGGAAGTCGAGCGAGCGGATCGCTGTTTGGATCAGGGTTGTCACCGTCATTTGACGATCGAGATGCCCAAATCATTTTGGGATTCGACATGGCCGAAGCGGCCGCACTGTCGGCCGATCATGCGCTGACGGCAATCTCTCTGCAGGTCACGACTGCCGCGGATCACACATTCGAGTTTGATGGCACTACCGATTTGCCCAGCAGCTACATCAATGAAGAACTCGATGAGGACGTCGGGCGCCCCATCGAGTTATTCGGCGTCGGGACGCGGAACGGTTATGACGGACTCTCGTTGGGGAACTCCAGTGAGTCCAACGCGTTTCTCGAGAGCTCGCCCTACTCCGCCATTCCCGGAGTGTTCCGCAGCAGCCGCTCGGCATTCGCGGCTGCCTTCATCGACGGACAATTGACGGATGTCTCAAATGCCATTTCAGAGAACCATTGGGCCGAGCCCTGGGCGATTGCTGACACGATTCTGTCACCCGGCATTGCCGTACCGATCGAGACGGCGCTACGGTTTGATCTGCCGCTGGCGGATGAATCAATTCGGAAATATTTGGACGCAGGATTTGACCGAGGCGAGTTATTCTTTGCCCTGACTTCGTTGCATACGGCCGCGCAAGCCGGCCCGGCTAGTTATCCAAGTCTGTACCTGGACGCGGGTGGAATCAGTCTTGGGCCAACGGCTACGCTACACCTCGAATTCGAGCCTGTGCAGGCAGGAGACTTTAACCACGACGGGACGCTCAATCTACACGACATCGAGTTGTTGTCCGCCGCCATTCAGCGCAACGTTGGCGAGTTAGCCTACGACGTGAATCGCGACGAACAGTTAACGTTGGCCGATCAAACTTTTTGGGTGCATGAACTGCAGCAGACCTGGCTGGGCGATGCGAACTTGGATGGCCGTTTTGATTCGACCGATCTGATCCAAGTATTTCAAGCGGGCGAATACGAAGATACTCTCGTCGGCAATTCCAATTGGGCGGACGGAGATTGGAATGCCGATGGCGACTTCACTACGGCCGACCTCGTGTCGGCGTTCGCGGACGGCGGCTATGGCATTGATATCGGCGGCGACGCCAGAAGTTCGATTTCTGCCGTACCGGAACCTGCCTGCGGACACGTGGTGTTGCTG
>JAGQPK010000504.1 GCA_020426755.1 Planctomycetales bacterium | reverse complement strand
CGTGGATCCCAACTGGGTGCAGTTGGG
The DNA here is from genome assembly GCA_020426755.1 of Planctomycetales bacterium. GTDB lineage: Bacteria > Planctomycetota > Planctomycetia > Pirellulales > Pirellulaceae > JAGQPK01. Next base: position 4,586 of record JAGQPK010000504.1, on the reverse strand, counting down.
CTAGAGCGTTTCGGCGAACTTGGTGCTCGGGAGAAAAAAGCATGATTGTGCTTGGTCATGCAAAGTGACGGCGCCGATTCGGTCCACGGCGGGCTATGGCTGAATAAAGAGTCTCGTCGGCGGTCGCTCTTCAGGCGTGCGCACGACGGTGAGCGTTGGCTGCGAACTGCGTAGGCTTTCGACCGCTGCGTCTGAAATCGTGGCGTCCTCGAATTCCAGTTGTTTCAGATTGGGCATTGTTACCAAGTGAGGAATAGCCGCATCCGTGAACTTGCCTTTGAGTGTCAGGGCATCAAGCGGGAGCTTCCTGAGCGCAGCCAGTCCCGCATCGGTGACGGCGGTGTCTCGCAGGACGAGCAAACGGAGCCGCATATTGGCTGCGAGTGACTTCAGGCCCTGATCAGTCACCTCGATACCGGAGACATGCAGCATTGCGAGTTCGGGGAACCGGTCGAGCGAATTCAATAAAGCATCCGACGCCGGTTCGCAGTTGAGCGTAATTAGTTGGTCCGCGCGAAAAGTGGTTAGACCATCGCCCAGAGATTCGCGTGCGGAAATGCCAAAGTATTGCAGCGCCGGGAACTCGCCGACTTGAGCAACGTGTGATGCGCGAATCGGGGCGTTGATGGACAGTGATTCCAATCCGGGCAAGGTGGTCAATTGCTGGATGTGCTCACCGTCGTACGTGGTGCTGAACAAGGAGATTTGCTTGAGTTCTCGGCATTGACAGAGCGCCACGATTCCGGCGCCCGTCACGTTTGCGTTTTGGAGAGAAGCGAGCTGTAGTTTAGACAATCCTGAAAACCGTTTCAGCCAAGCATCCGTCACCGTCGGCAGGGGACGAGTTTCTGCAGGAAGGTGAGCGACCTGCGGATGCGGTTGCACGACGATGGATGCGACGTAATCGAGTTCGTTTAGTAGCGCGAGATCGGCGACGTCACCGGTCCAGGTCTCGGAGAATTGAACGGACGTCATCGGCGCCGCGACTTTGTTGCCATCCGTCGACGCTGTAATGTAAGTAGAGACGGATGCGCCCAGCTCCCGTAGCTTGGCAGCGGCCGCTTGATGCGCGGCTGAACATTGGTCCGTGTCGTCATTTCGAACTGGCCAGCGAAACACCGTCATGGGGCGGAAGCGGAACGTGTAGGCGAACGTTTCGCCGGCCACGAGGGACACTGGCTCGGTGATGGGATTGATCAACTCATATCCGTAATTTGCCATGACGCCCATGTAGGTCTGGCGGGCAGCGATCGGTGCCCGAAACTCTCCCCTTACCGCGTGATGCTGCGGCAGACGCGGCAGTCGTCGTACTTCGGAATTTGTTTGATCGAAGTAGATGGGCACGGCCAAAATCGGATCGTTCGTCGTGTCGTCGATGAATTTCAGATCGAGCATCGCCCCTTCCTCGAGCGACAATGTGAAACGCTGCTCATCGGGCGACTCGGCCACGTGAATTGTCCGCTGAGTCTCCAGTAGGGTTGTAGTCTGATCCCAATCTGGCCGGAGTAACTCGTTTGGGCGCAGAGTGAGTGTGACGTCTCCAGCCGGGAGCGCAAGTGGAATGTCGGTGGGGCCAGTCGCGCCGTCATCACCGATTCTCATCGTGAGCGTCGCGACATCCGGCTTGCCATGGATTTCAACATACACCCCTCCCGACACGCTCTCACCATCCGGAGTTCGTGCCTGCAAGACGACGTCATACAGTTTGGGAAGCGTGAGTTCTACAGGCGAGCGTGGCGTTTTGGCACTCGACGCGTCAGGTGTTGAGTTGCCGAATGCTGCAGTCGCCGATTCGTCAGTGAAGACCGCCGCTTCAAAGACTGCGTTGTAAAGATCATGTTGCCGAATGATCGCGAGTTCCACTCGACTGCCTGTCGGCAAGTTGTCGATACTCCAGTTGCCGTTGGCGTCGGTCGTTGCTTCGAGTTTGAGAGTGCCGGTCAAGTCGCCGATCTCGGCGTATAGATCCCACGATTCGTTGGGCGAGTACACGATCTTACGAGCTTGTACACGCATGTTCGCTAACGGACCTGAATCGTCACGAAGCGTTCCTGAAATCGAGCAACGTGGGCGACTGGCCTGCAATGTGAAGGTTAGTGCACCGCTGGAAATCTCTTTAGCTCGGTGACTCTGAGGTACTGTGAAAGCGTTGAAAGCGCCGGGTGACCACTGCGACATCACCACAATTCCGTCCTTGAAATTGAGCCTGTACAACTCATGAAAAAGTCCAAACTGTCTAGATGAGCCGACGATCTGGATCGCCTCCAGATTTCGCCACGGATCGTTCGTTTCCTGAACGGGTACCGCGATGTTCGCAAAACGCACGATGCCACGTTCATCCGTTTTCGAGGAATGGGTGACGACATTTCCCGTCACGACATTTCTACGAAACATGTGTATAACGGCGTTTGCTAACGGACGATTCTGCGGATCGAGAATCGTGCCTTCAAATGAGACCTCTTTCGTTTCGAACTCTGTGGCAGTTTCAGCCGAAGTCGGTTGCGCCACGGTTTCTCGAGCTTCATCGTCAGCAGCGACGACGGGCGCTGGCGTTGCGGTGTCCGATCGATCGGTGAGTTGAGTCGTCGTTTGTGCCGCGGTAGTCAGTGCACTGCCTGGAATGAAGATTGCCAGGAGGAGGATCCAGACGAGCCAACTGCTGGTCGGTGTGATTGGATTGCGCGTGCCCGCTGCAACGATCCGGCGTAGTCGTGTCTCGGTGATGTCACTGGCCGCCATCGCCAAACGCGGTTGCCAACTCGCTGTCACACGCAGTTCGAGTACTTGCAACAGTGCTTGTGAATAGTCACGTGGGCCTACGTCAAAGTATGACAATACCATGTCGTCGCAGGAAAGTTCACGCGTGCGTGAGGCTTGCCGGCTTGCCCAGTGAACGAGCGGGTTGAACCACCAAATTGCGACCGCGCACGTTTGTAGTAGGCCCGCCCAGGCGTCATGCCGCAACACGTGAGTCAATTCGTGGGCGATGACGGCATCGAGTTGACTTGGCGAACTGTTTTCAACGAGATCCTGTGGTAGCACGATTGTCGGACGCGATAGTCCCACTGTCGCTGGACCGAGCGGTGCGTCAACGACGACCAGGCGTACGCTGCGATGCCGCGTGGATGATTTCGTCAGCAACTCGGCCAGACGCGACTGTAGTTCATCATTGGCGACGCCGCGACACACGATCCGCTGTGCGAACGCGTAACGAGCGAAGGCAATGCTGAGCGTGATCACGGCGCCCGCCAACCACAATGTCGGCAGCCAATGTGCGAGTGGTTCGGAGGCCGAAGCCGAGTTGACATCCCGCAGCGACGTTGACGATGGCGATGCGACCGGTTGTGCGTCGGCCGCGACGTCGCTGTTGGCTTCGCGCGGAATTGTGGGCATCGCCTCAACACTGCGTTGATCGGGCAGACGTTCTGTCGTCATCGAAACGGACGCTGACGGATTCAACCAACGCATCGTGTGACTGAATGGGCTAATTGGGCTGGCGATCGACGCGGGGATGATCGCCTTGATCATGACGAGCATCCACAGCAGGTAGCAAAAGTGCGGATGCTTGTTCACCAAGAGTCGATTGACGAGGGCTACCAAACAGATCACGGCAGACAATTGCCAGAGGCCGTGCCACGAAACTGGGGAGACCAACGCTTGTACGAACGATGTGCTCATGGGGTGTTCTCCAGTTCGTCGTCCAACAGATCGCGTAGACGCTGCAGGTCTTCGGTAGAAAGATTGCGGTCTTGAATGAGCGACTGCACCAGCGGCAGCGTCTCACCCTGGAACACGCGTTGCACGAAATCGTCAATTAACGTGCGGACGACGTTCTGCGGTTTGGCCTTCGTTCGATACACTCGCGTGCGTCCGTCGAGGAGCGACGTCAGGTAACCTTTCGACTCGAGACGGCGCAGATAAGTCTGGACCGTTTTGAAGTCCAGGCCACGATCGGTCGGCAGTTGTGCCAACACTTCTCGGACGGTTGCCTTGCCGAGTTGCCACACGATCTGGGCAACTTCTAGTTCAGACTTGGCGAGTTCGGGACGCTTTGCCATCAAGGACTCCTCGCGGTCTGAGCCGCCTTTGTCACGCGATCAAGTGCTTTCAATTGAACGCCATTGTATGCGTTCAATTGAAAGCGTCAAGTCGAATGTTTTCAACAGGACGACCTATTGGAAGTTCGATCCCGCAGCTATCGCTTTTCTTTGGAGTGCGATCGCGCAGCTATCGCTTTTCGCGCAGGTTGGTCGTGCCGAAGAGTGGAGTCTTGGCCAGGCAACGATGAACTGAATCGCACCGACGTGGCCGGATCACTCGGTTCCGCCTCAACGCGAATTCGACAGACAGAACTTGTTCATCTCATCGCGTGGCCGGAATCTGGCTGGGGATTTGCTGCCAGCCGCCGAGAAAAGCGATAGCTGCGCGGCCGCACTCCAAAGTGCCGCACTCCAAACCAGAAAAACGGCAGCGTCGGCGTATGGTGAATATTGCGACGGAATGTTAGGTTGTCGGCCACCTTAGCATGGAGCCCGACATTGAACGTACCGGCATTGAACCTGCAAGCATATCTCGACCGCATCGGC
>JAGQPK010000503.1 GCA_020426755.1 Planctomycetales bacterium | reverse complement strand
TCGGATTTCGTTGCAGCATTTCAAGCCGGCGGCTACGAGAACGGGCCTCGCGCTGCCGTCGCCGCCGTGCCCGAACCCATCTCCGGAAATCTGTTGCTACTAGGCGGGCTGTCGTTGTTGCGTCGCGCGCGTCGCAAAAAGTAACGACAGCTTCCGCCGGTCGTTGGCGATGAATCACCGAGAGTGGCGATGCAAGGGGCCACTCTCGCCGTCGGTTCGCAATTTAATGAAAGTCAACGACCCCGTATCGGCGGAACGATCGGCCAGAATTCGTGTGTTCCGTGCGCGACGAGCTTGAGCAGCATGTACGGCGCTCCAATCATTGCTGTGAGCAGAAACAACAGCACGATCGCTTGATCGAAAGCCGCGTTAGCGTACGGCTCTCGCATTACCAAACGATGACACACGCGTGCCACACACAGCAATTGAATCAGCAGGAACAATCCGACGAGCCAAATCGACATGAACCGCCCCTTTGCTCTTGTGGAGGACACGAGGAGGAGGCCAAGCTACCACCGTCGACGTTCGAAACATTCGCGCGATGGACTTCGGGCCTGACTAGAGTTTTTCGACCTTTGACTACGCGAGGAACACCGCTTCTTCAAATGTTCAGCGTCATGAAGCGCGAGCTTCTGCGTCAAGCTGACCAGCAGCAATCGCTTCGATCTTCGGCCAATCCAACAGCTCTGAAGTCGTGGGCCATTGTCGTGACAAAGTCCAATACCATCGTAGGTCCCGCAACTTTGCCCCCAAAATAAAACAGATGTAGGCACCCGTCAGCAACTGCATTCCCAGCGACCACAACAGATACGCCATGGCAGCATAAGCTACGAGAAACACCAACTGCCGTCGCCAAATCTGCCGCAAATAGAACCCAATTCCCGGCGCTGTCTCGCGACGTTCCATCAGCCGTCGCGCAACCGTGATGATTTCAACTCGCGACGCCAGCGGCGGAAGACTGTTCGGCGTCGAATACGGATTGGTATCTGTCATGTCGTTTTGTACGCTCAGGCTGGTCGCAAAAAGGCCGGCCTACGCTCACTTCAAGAAGCACTGCAAAGCGCAGTCTCGGTCACAACGTCGGTTCGTAACTGAGAACTGCCAGGCCGACGACACAGAGCTGATCGTTAGGTTACGCGTTGCCGAACGCGCGGACAAGCCGGCTCCAACTAAAGCGCGTCACATTGCCCTCCACGCTTTGTTGCCAGTCGCGGTTTCCGGCGAAGAATCGTGGAGAGCACGGCGAACTCAGCTCACCGGCACGCTTTCGTCGATTCTCGCGTGCCAGCCAATGCGCGGTCATCGCTTAATTTGAAAGGCGGTGTGACTACGATAGATAGAGCCGTCGATCGGCGGCCGGAGAGGCGGCATCAATCCTTTGTCAGGACTGGGCCACGTCGCGGATCGCCTCGCGAGTCGAGAAATTCGTCCACTAGTGACGGGGCGATACGATGCTCCCAATTCACTTGTAGGCTGGATGTGCCCACGCCGCCGGCATCGTCGGCGACCGATATCGTCACAACATACGAACCGATTTGCTCGTAGCTATGATGGAGTAGCAGTTGCTTGCTGGACTGAACTTGCAGAAGCTGCGGCTGCGAACCGTCGCCATAATCAATCGTAGCGGTCAGTTTCCTCGGTGGACTGCCACTTGAGACGCAGAATGCGTCTCAAGTCCAACATGTACGCCAGCGCACCGGCAAAGACCAACGGCCTACCGCCAACCGTCGCGGACGGGCTCCAACTCAACTCCTTCGCAACGCCGATGGTGTTACGCGATGCGGCGACGCAGGGCCAGACTGCCAAGCATGCCGAGTATGGCAGGTACCAAGGTGGCGGGCTCGGGCACCAGCACGCGTCCACCGCTGCCAACCTTAACGAAGCTGGCAGTGTCGCCTGGTTGCAAGCCGGTCACTTTCGCTTCATAGCTCATGATATTGAAGGGAATTGCCGGGAAGCTCGCACCGCTGGTCGCTCCCGTTCCGGTAATCGCCGGCATGATCCCGAAGGCAGCCAGATTGCCTTCTTCTCCGTTCGCGCCGCGAACGACTTCCGTCACCACGACGCCGCTTGTATCCACGGGCTGCAGCCACGTGAGCGTCGTCGTGTAGACGAACGGGTTCGACGAATCGGGAACCGAAATGAGCATTGGATCGAAGTCGACCAAGAAGTCCGCAGTGCCGTCTTCGCCGACCGTAACCGTCCCCGGTGCGCTGAAGTTGGTTGAATTTCCCGCGATCCCTGGAACTTGCGGAATGACGACCGCTTGAACTTGACTAAGCTGACAGAACGATAGACCGATCACAAACAAGCAAAACAGACGTCTGGACATTGCAGATTCTCCCCGAAATCGGCCCCGCGTACTTGCTCGTCGCTGCAGCCACAATGAATGTAAATCTCTTTTCACACGATCTCACACATCCCAACACACGAACAAACGAATTCTGGATACCAAACCCGTAATATCTTTTTTGTATCGTGTTGACCTGCTTCAAAGATGCAGTTCGTCGGCGTTGTGCGCCGACTCATCTTCAGGCGATCTTCATGGCTGACAGTTCGCGTTACCTGCGAGTGCCCCGGGGCGCTGCCAAATAGTCTGCGGGCGATGATTGCCAGCTCGTACGATATCCCCTACACTGCGTCCGCCTGCCGTTCGGACGGATTCGCTGGCGCTCGCAACTTGTGGAGCATACCCGATGTCGCTTGCCGCTGATAAAGAATCAGTCACTCAACTATTGAATCGCATCTCTGCAGGAGACACCGGTGCGCGGGATGTGCTATTCCAATCGGTGTATTCCGAGTTACGGTATATGGCTGCTGCGCTCATGCGCAAAACGCGACGCAACCATACACTGCTGCCGACGGACCTGGTTCATGAAGCGGCGATGAGAATACTGCATGCAGACTCGCTTACTTCGCTAAACAATCGGCGCACGCTCTTTGCTGTAGCCGCCCATTCGATGCGCAGTATTCTCGTGGACTACGCCCGACAGCGAGCTGCTTTAAAGCGGCCAACCGGCAGCGGACGCCAGCGCACGCCGATGGATGAAGTGCTCGAGCATTTTGAGGCGAGTGAGCGCTGCAGCGTCGTCGCTCTGGAAGATGCTCTGGTCGATCTGCGCGAACAAAGCCAGCGCCATCATGAGATCGTGGTACTCCATTTCTTCGGCGGGATGAAGTTCACGGACATTGCGGAACACCTCTCGATTTCGCTTTCGACGGTAGAAAAATCGTGGCGATTCGCTCGTTGTTGGCTCGTCGATCATATGCATCCTGATTAGTGCCGGCTCGCGTTGACGGTGATCGCAACTTTGCCAGCACGACATTCTCGCTGTTTACGAAGTGACACGACATGGACAAGCCGTGGGATCTACTCAACAAACTGTTTGACCAGGCCAGCGACCTCCCGCCCGACCAACGCGAAGCATTTATCGTAAGTGAGCTGCCCGATCAGGTCGAATTGCAAGCGCAACTACGACGGCTGCTCAGCATCTCGGCAGATCCGAATGCTCTGATTGGTGATGCGGCCGAATACAGTTTTCTCAACCTGCGGCGCATCGGCGTCAAACTCCCAGCCGATCTCTATCCAACGTCGACCGATGTGGGACAAACACTGGGAGTATATGAACTGTTGGAACTGGCCGGCGAAGGTGGCATGGGCCGCGTCTATCGCGCTCGTCACACGGAATCGAACGAGATTGTCGCGGTGAAAGTTCTGCGAACTGATGTAAACTCGCGGCGACTTGCCGAACAACGATTCGACATCGAACGCCGTTTACTCGCCGCCTTGCAGCACCCGCACATCGCAAAACTGCTTGACGTGGGCAGTGTCGATGATGGTCGGCACTATCTGGTCATGGAGTTCGTCGACGGTCCGCGTATCACGGAGTACTGCCAGACAAACCAATTGTCTGTCGACGGTGTCTTGCGTCTGTTTCAGATGGTGTTGAGCGCAGTCGCTCACGCGCACAGTTACGGCATCGTGCATCGCGATCTCAAGCCAAGCAACATCCTGGTAAACTCGGCGGAATTCCCGAAACTTGTCGACTTCGGCGTCGCGAAGGTTGTCACCGCGGTCGTCGTTGAAGAATTCACGACGCTAACCGTCGACGGGGCAGTCGCGATCACGCCCGAGTATGCCACCAGCCCGGAGCAACTGAGTGGCCGACCTGCCAACATGGCTTCGGACATCTATTCGCTCGGTACGATTCTTTATGAGATGGTCACTGGCGTGCGCCCCTTCGCATTCGACACCCGATCGCCGCTGGAAATCGCACACGTCATCTGCAACGAAACCGCGCCGAAGCCCAGCTTCATGTTGGCAGCGGCCGAAGCTAGCCGTGATGCGGCAACACGGACGCGCCGCAAGCAGCTACTGGGTGATGTTGACGCGATTATCATGAAAGCGATGCGCAAGGAACCTGAGCAACGTTATCGATCGGCCGCCGAGTTTTCCGACGATATCAATCGCTATCTTGACGGTCATCCGGTTCAAGCCCGTAAAGATCAGCGTGCTTATGTCGCTCGACGTTTCGTTCGTCGCCATAAGGTGAGCGTGATGGCTTCGATGATGTTACTGTTGACTCTTGTAGTCGCGTTTGTTGTTACCAATCG